>JBOFJB010000001.1:0-17189 GCA_051650465.1 Dermatophilaceae bacterium
TTGAGGGTGAGTGTCCGACGGGTCCGCACCCGGCCGTCGCCGGAACACTCGAAGCACGGGTCGGTGACGACCTGGCCGAAGCCCTGGCAGGTCAGGCACGGCCGGGTCGTCATCACCTGGCCGAGGAAACTGCGCTGGACCTGCTGGATCTCGCCGCGCCCGGCACAGACGTCGCAGGTGCGCATCGACGTGCCCGGCTGCATGCCGTCACCACGGCAGGTGCCGCAGCCGACCGCAGTATCGATGGTGAGTTCCTGCTGGCCGCCGAACACCGCGTCGACGAGGTCGAGCTCGAGCCGCACCAAGGCGTCCTGGCCCCGGGCCCGCCGCGAGCGTGGGCCACGCTGCTGGCCGGCCGCACTACCGCCGAAGAAGGCATCCATGATGTCGCTGAACGAGAACCCCTGACCGTAGGCTGCCCCCCCGCCGGCGTACGGGTCCGCACCCGAGTCGTACTGGCGCCGCTTCTCGATGTCGGAGAGGACGTCGTAGGCCTGCGAGACCTTCTTGAACTGCTCCTCCGCCTCCGGCCCCGGGTTGACGTCAGGGTGCAGGCGCCGGGCAGCCCGGCGGTAGGCGCGCTTGATGTCCTCGGCGCTGGCGTCGCGGGCGACGCCGAGGTCGCCGTAGTAGTCGTTCACGAGCGGGTGGTCCTCCGGAACTGGATGGTGGGGCGGCGACGCGGCTCACTCGCCGAGGATGCGGGAGACGTAGGTGGCGACGGCACGCACCGCTGCCATGGTGGTCGGGTAGTCCATGCGCGTCGGGCCGACGACACCCAGCCCGGCCACGAGGTCGGTGCCAGGACCGTAGCCCGAGGTCACCATCGAGGTGGACTTGAGGTCGTCGTACGGGTTCTCGGAGCCGATGCGCACCCCGATGGCGCCACCGTCCTCGGCGACGCTGCCGAGCAGTTTGAGCAACACGACATGCTCCTCGAGCGCGTCGAGTACCGGGCCGACGCTCGCGGTGAAGTCGGCGCCGGCCCGGGTGAGGTTGGCGGCGCCCGCGATGACGACCCGCTCCTCACGCTCCTCCACGAGGCAGTCGTCGAGCGCGTCGCCGACGGCCTGCGCGAGGACTCGCTCGCCCGCTTTGACCCGACCCGGCACCGAGCGCAACAGCACTGCGGCGTCGGCCAGTGTGCATCCGGCGATCGCGCCGTTGACCTCGGCACGCACCGCGGCGAGCACCTGCTCGCCGTCGTCGGTGAGCAGGTCACGGCCGGTGTCGACCACCCGCTGTTCGACGCGCCCGGTGGTGGTGATGAGGACGACGAGCAGCCGGTGACCGGCGATCGGGACGAGTTCGACGTGCCGCACCGCCGACCGGGACAGCGAGGGGTACTGCACGAGGGCGACCTGTCGGGTCAATGAGGCGAGCAGGCGGACCGTGCGGTCGACGACGTCGTCGAGGTCGACCGCCCCCTGAAGAAACTGGGCGATGGCACGCTGCTCGCCGACGCTCATCGGCTTGATCTGGGAAAGCCGGTCGACGAAGACCCGATAGCCGGCATCCGTGGGGATGCGTCCAGCGCTGGTGTGCGGGGCAGCGATCAGGCCGTCCTCCTCGAGGGCGGCCATGTCGTTGCGCACTGTGGCCGCGGAGACACCGAGCCGATGACGCTCGAGAAGTGCCTTGCTGCCGACCGGCTCGGACGTGTGCACGTAGTCCTGGACGATGGCCCGCAGCACCCGGAGGCGGCGGTCTTCACTCACCTGGCCACCTCCCTACCGGCACCTTGGCACTCTCGACGAACGAGTGCCAACTCTACGACACCGGCGGGTCGGCGCCGGGTGGGCGCAGGGTCACGGGCTAGCGTTCCCGCCGTGGCGGACCGGTACGGACCAGACGTTCTCAGCGCCGGTCGGCGCGCT
The DNA here is from genome assembly GCA_051650465.1 of Dermatophilaceae bacterium. Taxonomy (GTDB): domain Bacteria; phylum Actinomycetota; class Actinomycetes; order Actinomycetales; family Dermatophilaceae; genus JBOFLG01. The sequence continues at coordinate 1,878 of JBOFJB010000001.1, forward strand.
CCCGCGGGCGCGCGCTCCCCGGCGCATCCCGCCGAACCCGGCACCGTGGTCGAGGAGGTCGAGACCGGCTGGTGCGGCGCTGTCGTCCGGGTCGAGAAGGCCGGCGGGGTACAGGTCGTCCATCTCGAGGACCGTCATGGGCGCACGCGCGGCTTTCCGCTCGGGCCGGGATTCCTCGTCGACGGGCACCCGGTGACCCTGACCGCCCCCCGGGTGGCGGATGAGGCCCTGCTCGCCGCCGCGCGGGCCGGTGCCGCACGAACGGCCAGCGGGTCGGTTGCCGTGCCCGACCGGCGGGCGAGTGTGGCCCGCGGGTCGCGGATCTTCGTCGAGGGGCGTCACGACGCCGAACTGGTCGAGAAGGTCTGGGGCGCCGACCTGCGCATCGAGGGCGTGGTGGTCGAGATGCTCGACGGCGTCGACGATCTCGGCGCGGCAGTCCGGGACTTCGCGCCCGGACCGGGCCGCCGGATGGGAGTGCTCGTCGACCATCTCGTACCCGGCACCAAGGAGTGGCGGGTGGTCGAGGAGGCGCGCGGCATCCGGCCGTTCGCTCCGCACCTGCTCGTGGTCGGGCACCCGTACGTCGACGTGTGGCAGTCGGTGAAGCCGGAGCGGCTGGGGATGACGGCCTGGCCGGTGGTGCCGAAGGGCACGTCGTGGAAGGCCGGCATCGCCGCCCACCTCGGGTGGCCGCACGCCACCCAGGCCGACCTCGCGCGGGCCTGGCGGCGGGTGCTCGGCGCGGTGTCGTCGTGGACCGACCTCGAACCCGAACTACTCGGCCGGGTCGAGGAACTCGTCGACTTCGTCACCGCGCCCGAGGCAGGCGTGAGCGACGGCACCGTGGACCGGCATCGAGGTCGGGATCGGCCCTGATCCGACCCTGACCGGCACCCCGAGCACGCCCGCTGCTGCGAGACATGACGTCGCCGCAGGTGTTGGATGGACGAGACCCCCCAGGAGGAGATCGATGAGCGACATCACGCCCCGGCCCGAACCGGCCCCCAACGACCCCACGGCCCCACTACCTTCACCGCCCGCCGACCCGGTGCCGGATCTGGAGGTGCCCGCCGCCGACGCCCCGCCGCCGACTATTGACCCGCCGCCGGCCGTTGACGCCGGCACCGCCTACCCGCCGCCGGCCCAGTCATACCCACCACCAGCCCAGTCGTACCCACAGCAGCCACCGGCGCAGCCGTACCCGCCGCCGCAGCCGGCCCAGTCGTACCCGCCGCAGCAGCCGGCCCAGTCGTACCCGCCGCAGCAGCCGGCCCAGTCGTACCCGCCGCAGCAGCAGCCCTACTCGCCCACCGCCGCGCCGATGGACCCGACCCAGGAGCGGCAGTGGGGCATGCTCGCCCACATCATCGGCGGGGTCGGCTTCGCCACGACCGCCGTTGGCGGCTTCGTCGGCACCCTGGTCGTCTACCTCATGTACAAGGACCGCGGGCCGTTCGTGCGAGCACACGCGGCGAACTCGCTGAACGTGCAGATCACGACCTTCATCGGGCTCGTGATCGGCTTCATCACCGCCTTCTTCATCATCGGCTTCTTCATCCTGATCGCGGTGGCCATCTGGACGGTAGTCGTGCACATCATCGGCGCCATCAAGGCCAACAACGGCGAGTGGTACGACCCACCGCTGACCATCAAGTTCGTCAGTTAGCAGACGTCCGGCCGGTGCACCACCGCGTCGGCGAGCAGTCGGCCGCGCCGGGTGAGCACCACGCGGCGGTCGCGCACGGCATCCACGCCCTCGGCGAGACCGTCGGCGACCAGCCCGGCCACGGCGGCGCGCCCGGCGGCGCCGAGCACGCCCACCGGCAGGCCCTCCCGCACCCGCACCCCGAGCAACACCTGCTCGTCGTGCCGCTGGTCGGCGCTGAGCACCTCCCGGCCGGCCGCGGGCGAGGCGCCGGCCGACAGCCGGCCGGCGTACGCACGTGGGTGCTTGACGTTCCACCACCGGATGCCGCCGACGTGGCTGTGCGCGCCCGGACCCACGCCCCACCAGGCGTCGCCGCGCCAATAGCCCTCGTTGTGGCGGCATCGCGCGTCATCCGAGCGCGCCCAACTGCTCACCTCGTACCAGCCGTACCCGGCGTCGGCGAGCACCTGGTCGGCGAGTTCGTACTTGTCGGCCTCATCGTCGGGGTCGGGTGCCGGCAGCTCGCCACGGCGCACCTGTGCGGCCATCCGGGTGCCCTCCTCGATGACGAGCGCGTACGCCGAGAGGTGGTCGGGTTCGAGCGCCACGGCGGTGTCCAGGCTCGTGCGCCAGTCGGCGATCGACTCCCCGGGCGCGCCGTAGATGAGGTCGACGCTGGTGGCCAGCCCGGCCGCGCGGGCGGCCGTCACGGCTCCGGCCACGTTCGCCGGGTCGTGGGTGCGGTCGAGGGTGCGCAGCACGTGCGGCACGGCCGACTGCATCCCGATACTCACCCGGGTGAAACCGCCGGCCGCCAGCGCGTCGAGACCTGCGGGCGTCACGGAGTCAGGGTTGGCCTCGGTGGTCACCTCGGCACCGGGTGCGAGCCCGAACCGCCCCCGGATGCCGCTCAGCAGGCGCACGAGGTCGGCCGCCGGCAGGAGAGTGGGCGTACCACCGCCGAGGAACACCGTGTCGGCCGGGCGGGCGTGCGCGCCGAGCACCGCGGCGGCCAGATCGAGCTCGGCCAGCGCGGTGTCGGCGAACTCGGTTGTCGCGGAGCCCGGTCCGAGCTCCGGCTGGGTGTAGGTGTTGTAGTCGCAGTAGCCGCAGTGCACCTCGCAGTAGGGCACGTGCACGTAGACACCGAACCGCGCGCCCGGGCCGTCGAGCGAGCCGAGCACCGGCTCGGGCAGCTCACCGCTCGCGGGCGCAGGCTCACCGTCAGGCAGTCGAGGCACGACTCATCGTGTCACCCTGGTCATCGTGGCACTCGCGGCGGCGGGTGTCAGCGGACGAGGCGTACCTCGACGGGAAGATCGAGCCCGGCCCAGGCGCGGTCCGCGGTCAGAACCACGGGCGGCCGGCTCCGCACCGTGAGCGCCAGGCAGCACCGATCGCCCAGGGACAGCAGGCGACCTCCCTCGACCGCACGCAGCGCGCCGGCCAACTCGGCATCCGCTGCGGTCAACGGCTCGACGACGACTCCTGCGGCTTCGAGCAACTCACGCACCCGGCGTGCATCGACACCGGCGTCGGAGAGTTTTCCGACGACCTCGGCGAGATTCGCCGCACCGACGACGGCCCCGTCGACGGACTCGGCCACCACCTCGTGCCCCGGTTCCTCGTGGACGAGCGCGAGCACCGCGGAGGCGTCGAGGACGGTCACTCCCCTGCCGCCTCGGCGCGCCGCTCGGCGAGGAGCTCGTCGACGAACGACCTCGACGACGGCACCTGGCGGGCGAGCGAGCGCAGTTCGTCGAGCGCATCCTGCTGCCGTTGCAGCACGAGTCGCCCGCCGCGGGTCGTCAGGTGCAGCCGGTCCCCGGGGATCAGCCCCACCGCTGTGCGCACTTCGGCAGGGATAACGAGACGACCCTGCTGACCGAGCACCACCGTGGCATCCATATCTAGATGGTGCCACGACCGACTCTTCTCGTGCCACGTCAGTCGATCTGGGCTCGGGTTGTGACGGACCGGTGGATCACCCTCGAAGGCCTGGTCAACATGCGGGATGTCGGTGGCCTCCCCACCGCGGCGGGTGGGCGCACCCAGCCGCGCCGCCTCATCCGCTCCGACAACCTTCAGGACCTCACCGAGGCTGACATCGCCCACCTTGTCGACGAGTTCGGCGTCACCGACATCGTCGACCTGCGCACCGAGGCCGAGCTGCACCTCGGCGGGCCCGGCCCGCTACGGCGGTCGGGTCGCTGACTCTCACCGGAGTACCCCGTCAGCGATGACCAGGTAGCTCTCCTCGCTCGGGCTGCAGGTCCCGGCTGCCCGGGTGACCGTGAAACTCAGGACATCCACGCCGTCGACCACCACCTGCATCGGGAACCCGCCGTCATGGTCCACTCGGAACGCCGTGATCGGCGCACCGTCGCCGTAGACGACAACCTCTGCCACCACTCCTCGACCTACACCGGTTCGGAACCCCACCAGACCCCGCACGGTTCGGAACTTGCCGTCGAGGGCGAAGTTGACGTTGTCCGGTTCGCCATCACATCCGACCCACAGGGCAGTCGACTCGGCGTACACGCGCCGCGAGCCGTCCCCGTCGATCGTGGCCGACGTTCGTTGCCCCGACCCTCGGCCGGACTCGCTCGGGATCTCGTGCAGGAGGACGCCCTCGCTCGATGACCGACCGGTCGGCGTGGGTCCGGGTGCCGATGGCGTCGACGACCTCGACCCGGAAGGCGCCGGAGTCGTCGACCCGGGCTGGCCCGGAGTCGCGGAGGGTGGCGAGTCGATCGCGACACCGCACCCGGTTGCCCCGAACCCGAGCACGATGGTCATCGCCACGAACACGTTTCTCCCGGTCTGCTTCTGGATCATGACCAGACCGTAGGGGACACCCGCCGCACTGTGGTCGCGGCGATGTACCTGCGGTGTCGCGATATCGAGACACCGGCCCCTGACCCTCCTGGTCAGCGAACCGGCCGGTCGCTGACGTAGATGGTGATGGTGCCGTCCACGACCACCGTGCCGTCGGCGCGCACCGCCCGTACCCGCACCGGCACGTCCCCCGCTCCGCCGACCTCCCAGTCGGTCTCGTCGGTGTCGGCGGTGCAGACCAGGTCGGTGGTCGACTTCGCGAGGTAGCCGACCGTCATCCCCTTCGGAATCCACCGTTGGTGCGGCGGCGTGGTGGCCTCGGCGAGCAGACCCATCGCGGCCTCGAGCCCGTTGCACACCGCGATGGCGTGCACCGTGCCGAGGTGGTTCGCCACCGCCCGGCGCTTGCGGATGACGAGCGCGGCGTGGTGCGGCCGGAGGTCGCGGACCTGCGGCCGCACCGTACGGAAGTACGGGGCCTTGCGCGCGAACGCCACCGAGAAGAGCCGCCTCCCCCCGGGACGGGTGGCGAGGCGGCGGTACAAGGCGTAGGTGTCGGCCACGGCGGCGATGCTAGCCGCGCCGGGATGACGCGGGCCCCGGATAGCGTGTGGCCGTGGCCACTCCCCCGCGTCACCCCGCTCAGCCGGGCACCGTCATCCCGGCGCCCGCCGACCGGCCTCACCAGGTACGCCGAGCGGTCCGGGTCGTGCTCACCGACGACCGCGACCGGGTGCTGCTCATCAAGGACTCCGACCTCGGTCTGGACCCGGTGCGGCACTGGTGGCTCACTCCCGGTGGCGGCGTCGAGCCCGGCGAGACCGACGTCGACGCCGCGGTACGCGAGTTGCACGAGGAGACCGGGCTGCGGATCACGCCAGCCGACCTCGACGGTCCGCTGCTCATCCGTGAGGTCATCCACGGGTACAGCGACACGGTCGTCCACCAGACCGAGGTGTTTTTCCACGTGCAGGTGCCCGGGTTCGACGCCGACACCAGCGGCCACACCGAAGCGGAGCGGCTGACCGTGGCCGACATCCGCTGGTGGACGTCGGCCGAACTCGCGGTCACCGGGGATGACGTGTGGCCGCGGGACCTCGCCGAGATCCGGGCGCTCGCCGCCGCGCCGGACCGGTGGCGCGCCGGACCAGTCACCGCCCACCCTGTCGAGGAGTCCACCCTCCCCGCGGGGCGCGGCCGACCGGCTACCGGCATCTCGATCGACGCCCGGTACGCGGCTCCGCCGTGATCGGCAGCACGGTGAGATCAAGGACGGACGAACCTCTCCAGTACAGCCGGACCCCCACATATTGAGGGGGTCGGGCCCCGCCTTTGCGGCTGCCGACGACGGCCCACCCGAGCCGACACTGGGTGCCGGGCGCCGTTCGCAGGGGACGGCGGGCGCAGGAGCAGAGGGTCCGGCAATGGACAGGATCAGGATCTTCGGGGCGACCACGGTCGTCGTCGACGGCCGCACGGTGAGCGGACCGGCGCTCGGCGGAGCCAAACCACGCCAGGTGCTCGAGGTGCTCGCGCTCGCTGACGGGGCGCCGGTGAGCAAGGACCGGCTGATCGAGTTGCTCTGGGACGGCGAGCCACCGGCCAGCGCCGTCGCGACGCTGGAGAGTTATGTCTGTGTTGCCCGGCGGGCCGTCCGCGGCACCCGCGGCCAACCATCCGTCATCCACACCACCCCGGCGGGCTACCGCCTCGACACCGCGCGCATCTCGGTCGACCTGTCCGAGTGCCGGGCCCTGCTCGGGTGTGCCCGAACGGCCGCACCTGAAGATCGGGTGCGCTACGTCCGGGTCGCCCTCGCCCTGTCGACCCAGCCGCTCCTCGCCTCCGCGAATCGCGCGCCCTGGGCCGATCACGAGCGCCACACGTTCGCCCAGCAGCTCGCCACGACCTGCGCGAGGACCGCGCGCGTAGCCCTCGACGCCGACGATGTCGACGGCGCGCTCGAAATGTCTGCGCATGCCATCACCCTCGACGCCTTCGACGAGAGCGCGGTCCGGGTCCGGATGTCGGGGCTGGCCGCCGCCGGACGCCGCTCCGAGTCGGTGCGCTGCTATCTCGACCTCCGCCACCGGCTCGTCGCCGACCTCGGGGTGGAGCCGTGCGCCGCCACTCACGACCTGTACCTCCGACTGCTCGCCGACTCTTCGGACGGACACCACACCGAGCGACCATCACCCGGCGAACTGACCGGACTGTTCGAACTGCTGCGCGACACCCTCACCCGGGTCCCCGGAATCGACGCGGCACCTATGGAACGGACGCTGTCGCGCGTCGCGTCACAGGCGCTCAGCCTGCTCTGACCTGGTGCGCCGACCAGCACAGTTCGTCGAATCGCCGGACGCGCGGCGCTCAGTCACCGCACACTGTGCAGGTGAGCGGCAGGGCGCCCACCGCAGGGCAGAACGACGGGCTGGAGCCCGCCATGCGCCGCGTCCTCGTGGTCGACGACCACCGCACCTTCACCGACCTGCTCGGGCGAGCGATCGCTCATGAGCCCGACCTGGACTGGGTCGGCGCGGTGCACACCGTGGAGGATGCCGTGTCGCAGACTGCGGCGCTGGCGCCGGACGCCGTCATCATGGACGTCCAGGTCGGCGCGGGCGATGGCCTGGAGGCCACCGCGACACTCGTCGACCTCCTACCCCACCTCCGAGTCGTCGTGCTCACCGCCTACGCCACCGCCTCGCTGCTGCAGCGCGCGATGAACGTCGGCGCCAGTGCCCTGCTCCCCAAGGACGGCACCCTTGACGACCTCCTCGGCGCGTTGCGCGACACCGACGGCGACGGGTTCCGGGTGCACCCTGCTCTGCTGCGCCGCCTGCTCGAACTGCAGACCGGGGACGACGGCCTGCCGACCCGGGCCGACGGTCGACCGGTCCGGCTGACCGCGCGCGAGGACGAGGTCCTGCATCTGCTCGCCGACGGCCTCGACCCGGCCGCCATCGCGCGGCGACTCGGGATCTCCCGGCACACCTCCCGCGGGTACGTCGCCGCGCTCCTCACCAAGCTCGACGCCCACTCCCAGCTCGAGGCGGTCGCGGTCGCAAGGCGGGCAGGGCTGCTCCGTGACCGCGTCTGAAGCCGGCGAACCGCCCGGCCCGAACGGGATCGTCGTCCGTCGGGCCATGTGGCGTTTCGTCGCGCTGAGCGTGGCGACTCTCGCAGTTCTCGGCGGCGGCGTCCTGGTCGTCTGCCAACAGATCGCCGAGGTGGCCGCACTGAGCGAGGCCAAGGTCCGTGGGGCGACCCTCGCGCGCACCGTCGCCGCACCGCTGGTCGACGAGCGGGTACGCGAGCGGGACGCCACCGCGATGGCCCGACTCGGCGCCGTGCTGGAGCGCAGCATGGAGGTGGGTTCGGTCGCTCACGTCCGGCTGTGGAGCCCCGAAGGCCGTGTCCTCTGGGCCGACCAGCCGGCGCTGGTCGGCCAGACCCACGAACTGGACCCTGCGGCGGCGGGGTTGCTCGTGAGCCAGGGCACGATCGCCCAACTCTCGATGCTGGACCATATCGGGGCCGGCGCCGGCGGCGCCGACCTCGAACTGCTCGAGGTGTACACCGGTGCACGCGACGCCGACGGGCGGCCGCTGCTGTTCGAGACGTACTACACGACCGACGAGATGCGGGCGCGCGAGCGCGTCATCCTCTTGGCCATCTTCCCGGTCGCCCTCGGCGGCCTGCTGCTGTTCCAGGCCGCCGTGATGCCCTTGGCGCTTTCCCTCGCACGCCGGGTCGAGCGTCAGGAACACCACCGCATCCGGCTGCTACGCCAGACCGTGCTCACCACCCACCGGGAGCGCCTACGCATCGCCCGTGACCTGCACGACGGCGTCGTGCAGGACCTCGCCGGCCTCCGGTACGCCCTGCCCGCTCTCGCCTCCTACCTCCCGGACGCCCCCCGTGCGCAGACCGCGCGGGAACTCCTCGATCAGGCCGGCACCGTCCTCGCCCGCGACGTGGAGTCGCTGCGCTCGCTCCTCGTCGACATCTACCCACCCGGCCTGGAGGGCCCCGCGCTCCGGGACGCGCTCGAAGACCTCGCCGAGCGGGCCCGGCGGGCCGGGCCAGAGGTCAGCATCGAGATGCCCGAGCACCCGGACTGGTCGGTCGACGTGGCCCGGGTGGCCTACCGAGTGGTCCAGGAGGCGCTGCGCAACGTCGCCGCCCATGCCGGCGCCACGCACGCCTGGGTGCGGCTCACCCGGGACGGCGACGCGCTCGCGGTCTCAGTTGCGGATGACGGTCGCGGGCTCCCGCCGGCCCCCCCGGACGGACACGTCGGGCTCCGGCTCCTCGGCGACCATCTCGACGACCTGGCCGGTTCACTCGACGTGGGCCCCCGGCCCGGCGGGGGCACCGCGCTCTGCGCGCGAATTCCGCTGGACCTGCTCGGCGAGCACTGACCTCCGAGGTTTCCCCAAGCGGACGCGCCCACGCTGGCCCATTGACACCGTCTTCCGTCTTCACCCTCGGGAGGACACCGATGATCCGCCTGCTGTTCGCCGACGACCACCACGCCATCCGGGTCGGGGTCGGCGCGCTCGTCAGCACCGACCCCGGTATCGAACTGGTCGCGACCGCCGCGACCGGCGAGGCCGCGGTGGCGCTGACCGGCATCCACCTGCCGGACGTCGTCCTCATGGACCTGTCCATGCCCGGGCGGGGCGGCCTCTGGGCGCTGCGTGAGATCCGCCGGCTCCGACCCGGGACCGCACTCGTCGTCCTCACCAGCGACGGCCGGGCCGCGACCCGCCGGGCGGCGTGGGAAGCCGGCGCCGACCGACTCGTCCTCAAGGGGGAGCCGGCCGCGGACCTGCTCGACGCCGTCCGGGCGGCCAAGCGCACTCCAAGGGAACCCCAAGGCCCGGCCACGACCATCAACGGGTGAGGCCACCCGGCCTCACATCACGGGCTCGTGACAAGGCAGGGTGACGACTCCGATGGGACTGACGCGTCGTGATGCGCTCAAACTCGGCGTGGCCGGCGGTGCGCTGGCCGCGCTGCCGCTCCACCGGCTGGCGCTCGCCGGCACCGCCTCCCGGATGCCGCTGCGCAAGATGGTCGCGCCGTTCACCCTCCCGTTCGTCGTGCCACCGGTGCTCGCGCCCACCGGGGTCGCGGCGGTCACCTGCCCCGACGGGGTGGTACGCGAGTACGACCGGTACGACATGACGCAGACCTTCTCGGTGGCCCAGATCATGCCCGGCTATCAGACGCCGGTCTTCGGGTACAACGGGGTCGCGCCGGGCCCGACCATCGTCGCTCGTCGCGGCCGGCCGATCGTCGTCCACCAGACCAACCTGCTGCACCAGCCGCCGGCCAGCGCCCCGACCGCACCGGTGCCGGCGAAGTACTCCAGCGACCCGATGGACCGCTGGACGTCGACGCACCTGCACGGCTCGGCCTCGCTGCCGCAGTACGACGGTTACGCCTCCGACGTGACCCTGCCGGGACAGACGAAACGGTATGTGTACCCGAACAGCCAGGAGGCCCGCACGCTCTGGTATCACGACCACGGCGTGCACCACACGTCGCAGAACGCCTACAACGGCCTGGCCGGCATGTACCTGCTGCACGACGAACTCGAGACGACGCTCGGCATCCCGCAGGGGCGCTACGACGTGCCGGTGGTCGTCCGAGACGTGATGCTCTCCCGTACCGGCGCCCTGGTGTACGACGACAACGGCGAGTCCGGCGCGTTCGGCGACATCGTGCTCGTCAACGGGGTGCCGTGGCCGGTGATGCAGGTCGAGCCCCGGAAGTACCGCTTCCGGATCCTCAACGCCTCGGTGGCGCGGTCGTACGAGTGGCAACTCCACGACGGCCGCAGCGCGGTACCGATGACGGTCGTCGGCACCGACGCCGGCCTCGTGCCGGAGCCGCAGGTCGTCACGTCGATCCGCCACGCGATGGGCGAGCGCTACGAGGTGGTCGTCGACTTCGCGCCCTTCGCGCAGCGCCCCGGTCGGGCGCCGGTGCAGTTGACCCTGCGCAACCTCGTCCCGAAGAACACCATCGACGAACCCCGGACCCGATACGCCATGCGGTTCGTCGTCGGCCCGGAATCCAGCGTCCAGAACACCGAGAACAACGAGGTCCCGGCATCCTGGACCTCCCGGGTGCCGCCGCAGGAGTGCATGACCTGGACCGAGGCCGACCTGCTCGCCCGCGGCGTGCCGGAGCGCCGGTTCGCCTTCGTCCGCTCGAATGGCCAGTGGACGATCAACGGCACAACCTGGCAGGACGTCGTGGACAGCGACTACACGTTCTGTCTGGCCGAGCCTGCGGCAGGCGCGGTGGAGATCTGGGAACTCGCGAACCTCTCGGGTGGCTGGTTCCACCCCGCGCACATCCACCTCGTCGACTTCCAGGTGCTCTCGCGAAACGGCCAGGCGAGCCGCGTGCACCCGTACGAGCGGGGCGCCAAGGACGTCGTGTACGTCGGCGAGGAGGAGACGGTGCGGGTGGCGATGCGTTTCGCCGGCCCGTCGGCGGGCGAGGGATGGCCGGCACCGAAGGGCCGCTACATGATGCACTGCCACAACCTGGTCCACGAGGACCACGACATGATGATGCAGTTCAGCGTGGGCGACCCGGACGACGACCCGGAGTTCGACCCCATCGCGGCGGACCCGGCCCAGTGACCGGATGACGATGACGTCACCGCTGCCGGTCGCCCCGAGGAGGAGCCCGCCGCGGCGGGCGAGATGGGCCGACATCCTGCTCGCCGTCGCGGTCCTGGCACTCGCCCTCCGGATCTGGGTGCTGGAGCCGGTCGAGGTCTCCACCGCGAGCATGTCCCCGACGATCGAGCCCGGGTCGTACGTCCTCGTCGACCGTCTCGGGCCACGTCTGCGCGGGTATGACCGGAGCGATGTCGTCGCACTGTCCTCACCGGTGGACGGGTCGTTGTTCGTCAAGCGGGTGGTCGGCGTGGCGGGCGATGACGTCGCCATCCTCGACGGAGTGCTGCACGTCGACGGCGCTCCAGCGCATGAGCCGTGGGCCGACCCGCGCGCGATCGACTCGGTCTACACCGAACTCGGGGTGGTGCCGCGAGGCCACGTCGTCGTGCTCGGCGACCGTCGGGGCGAGTCGATCGACTCCCGGGACTTCGGGCCGGTGCCCCTCGATGCGCTCGAGGGCCGGGTCATGCTGACGCTGTGGCCGCTGAGTGGCGGATGGGTCCGATGACGGCGGGCCGCGCGCGACGGCATCCGGGAGCGCGCTGGCGCATCCCCGATGCCGCGGCGAGTCTCGCCGGCGGTCTCCGCCGGGTCTGCCTGCACTGGCGTACCGCCGTCGCCGTCGCCGTCTGCGCCGCCGGGGCACTCATCGCGCCGGCGCCGGCGCAGGCACACACCGGCCTCGAGGTGAGCCTGCCCGCCGATGGCGCCACCGTCAGTTCGCTGCCCGCCCCGGTGCGCCTGCGCTTCACCGATGACATCGTCCCCGGCACCGCAGCGGCGGCGCTCACCGGACCACGCGGCGCGGTCGACCTCGCCGCGCCGTCGGCCCTCGGCCGCGACGTGCGGATGACGCTCCCGCCGGTCCTGAACCCTGGCCGGTACCGACTCGCCTGGCGAGTCGTCGCCGAGGACGGCCACGCCGTGCGCGGCATGCTCACCTTCGTCCTCGCCCCGGTCGCCGCGACATCCACACCGGCGGCCGGCGAGCCACTGACCGCCCGGGCCACCGCGCCGGCCGCGCCGGCCGCGCCTGAACCATGGGCGGCCACTGCCGCCGCCGCGAGCCGCGACCTTCGCCGGGCGGACGGGTCCGGCGCCACCGCCCAGCGTCCCGCCGTGCACTGGGCCGGGTTTGCTCTCCTGCTGCTCCTCGCTGCGGCGGCTCCGCGGCTACTCGCCCACCAGCGCACTGGGTCGACGACGGGGAGCCGAGAATGACCGCGCTGCCACCCGTCCGGCTCCCACGGCGCGATGTCGGCCGCGCCGTCGTCGCCGCCGCCGTGCTCGGCGGCACGGCCGCCGTGCTGGTCGCGACGCTCGCGGCGAGCGCACCCGAGCCGGTGTTCCCCGGCACGCCGGATGCCGGCCGGGCGGTGGCGGTGGTCGGCTCGGCCGCGCGTCTCGGCACACGGGTCGCAGCGGTGCTCGTCGTCGGCGGGTTGTTGCTCCGGTCATGGTTGCTCCCGGGCGCCGAGTACCCGGGTCGGGCCCGGCGCACGGTACAGGTCGCGGCGTGGGCCTGGGCCGCGGCGAGCCTGATCGAGATGCTGATGGTCAGCGCCGACGCCCTCGCCGTCCCGCTGTCGGCGGCGCTCACCGACGGCGGTGTGTGGGCCTTCGTGCCACGGCTGGCAGTGGGCCGGGCCCTCGAGGCGACCGCGGTGCTCGCCGCCGTCGTCGCCTCCGGGGCACGGGTGGCCCGATCCGCGGGCGAGCACCTCACCCTCCTCGGCGTCGCGCTGCTCGCCACGCTGCCCACGGCGCTGACCGGGCACGCCGCCGCCGCGGGCCTGCACGTGGCGGTGAGCGTCGCGACCGTCGTCCACGTCCTCGCCGCGCTGCTATGGGTGGGCGGTCTCGTCGGGCTCGGGCTGCTCGGCCGCGGCCCCGGCCTGCCCACCGCGGTCGCCCGCTTCTCCCGGCTGGCCCTGGTCGCGGCCGCCCTTCTGGTCGTGGGAGGGCTGCTCTCGGCGTGCTGGCGGCTGGGCTCCGACGCGGCCGCGTGGACCTCGACGTACGGCATCCTCGCCCTGGTCAAGGCGGTGGTACTCACCGGCCTGCTGGCGTTCGGTGCGCTGCACCGTCGCCGCACCATCCCAGCCCTGCGCCGTGGCTCGTCCCGAGCCTGGTGGCGGCTGGCCGTGGTCGAGACCGGCGTGATGGGTGTCGCACTTGGGGCTGCCGTGGCCCTCGGCCGCGCGCCCACGCCGACGCGCTCCGACGTGGTGGCCCTGCCCCACGGTGGCGTGACCACGGTCGACCGGGCCCTCCCGCCGCCGTCGACCCTGACCGTGCTCCTCGAGCCGCGGGCGAGCGCGACCGGGCTCGCCGTCCTCGCCGTCGCGGCGATCCTCCTCGGCCTCGCCGCGAGCCGCGGCGGCCGGCCACGGCCGAAGGTCCGGCGCGGGCTCGCCGCCGGCGGCGCCGCCTGGCTGCTCCTGGCCTGGCTCCTCATCGGCGGGCCCGGCTCGTACGGCAGCGCCGTTCTCCTGGTACATGCCGCGCAACTGCTCGGGTGCGCGCTGCTGGTCCCACCGCTCGTGGTCGCGTCCGCCCGGGCCCTCGCGCCGCACCGGCTGCCCCGCCTCCCCGGTGGCCCGGTGGACGTGGCGCTGCCGGTCGTCCTGCTCGTGCTCGTCGTCTACGGGACGCCGCTGCTGCGCAGTTCGCTGGCGAGCGAAGCGACCCACACCGTGGTGCTGCTGCTCGCGGTCGTGGCGGGCCTACCGGCCGCGCTGCGCAGCGACGCCGCCGAGCGCCGGCTTTCCCGCCTGGTGCTTCTCGGGCTCGGGGCGACGCTACTCGTGGTTCTCACCGTGCAGCCGAGTGCCTTCGCCCCCGACTGGTTCGGGAACCTACCGCTCGACTGGGCCGACCCGGTGCGCGGCACCGGCGTGGACCTGCGCCGCACCACTGGATGACGAACTTCCTTGGCCTCGCGTACCTCGCCCGGACCTCGTGGCCGGGTCGGCCCGAGGTCGTGCCGGCCGGGTAGAACCCACGGGACCTCGCGAGCACCCGGTGGACGGGGCAGCCCTACTTCTTGGCCGGGGCGGCATCCGAGGTGAGTGCGGCGATGAAGGCCTCCGGCGGCACCTCGACCGAGCCGATGTTCTTCATCCGCTTCTTGCCGGCCTTCTGCTTCTCGAGCAGCTTGCGCTTGCGGCTGATGTCGCCGCCGTAGCACTTGGCGAGGACGTCCTTGCGGATGGCGCGGATGTTCTCGCGGGCGATGATCCGGGACCCGACCGCCGCCTGGATCGGCACCTCGAACTGCTGCCGCGGGATGAGGTCCTTGAGTTTGCCGGCCATGAGCACGCCGTAGCCGTAGGCACGGTCCTGGTGGACGATCGCCGAGAACGCATCGACGGTCTCGCCCTGGAGCAGGATGTCGACCTTGACCAGGTTGGCCACCTGGTCGCCGTCGGGCTCGTAGTCGAGGCTGGCATAGCCGCGGGTCCGCGACTTCAGCTGGTCGAAGAAGTCGAAGACGATCTCGGCGAGCGGCAGCGTGTAGCGCATCTCGACGCGCTCCTCGGAGAGGTAGTCCATGCCGCGCAACGAGCCGCGCTTGCCCTGGCAGAGTTCCATGATCGCGCCGATGAACTCGCTCGGGGCGAGGATCGTCGCCCGCACCACCGGCTCACGCACCTCGGCCACCTTGCCGCCGGGGAACTCGCTGGGGTTGGTGACGAGCACCTCCTTGCCGTCCTCCATGCGCACGTCGTAGACGACGTTGGGCTGGGTCGAGATGAGGTCCAGGCCGAACTCCCGCTCGAGCCGCTCGCGGACGATCTCGAGGTGCAGCAGGCCGAGGAAGCCACACCGGAACCCGAACCCGAGGGCGGCACTCGTCTCGGGCTCGTAGACCAGCGCGGCGTCGTTGAGTTTGAGCTTGTCGAGGGCCTCGCGCAGGTCGGGGTAGTCGGAGCCGTCGATCGGGTACAGCCCCGAGAAAACCATCGGCTTGGGGTCGCGGTACCCACCGAGAGCCGCGGATGCCGGTGACGCGGCGTTCGTGACCGTGTCACCGACGCGGGACTGCCGCACATCCTTCACGCCGGTGATGAGGTAGCCGACCTCGCCGACACCGAGACCCTTGCCGGGCACCGG
>JBOFJB010000002.1:0-2219 GCA_051650465.1 Dermatophilaceae bacterium
CGGCCGTGTGCGGCAGCCCGCCGAGGCCGGCGAACGTCGCGCCGCCCTTGAAGTCGACGAGCACGAGGTTCAGCGTCTCCGACGGGTGGGTGGCCGCCAGCCCGAGCACGAGGGTGCGCAGCAGCTCGCTCTTGCCCGACCCGGTGGCGCCGATGACCAGGCCGTGCGGCCCCATGCCGCCCTCGGCGGACTCCTTGAAGTCGAGCTCCACGGGCTGGCCGTCGCCGTCGACGCCGAACGGGATGCGCAGTCGCTGTGCGCCCGTGCGGGACCGTTGCGTCTGCCCGACGTCGAGCGACTCCAGGTCGCCGAGCCCGAGCAGGTCGGGCAGACCGAGGTCGCCGCTCAGCGGTGCGGCCTCCGACGCCCGCGCCGCGCGCCGTCTGCTCTGGTGCAGCCGGGTGAGCGAGCGGGCCAGGGTCGTGGCGGCCGCCCGCCCCATCCGGTCGGCGTCTCCGACCAGCGCGATGCCGGACGGCGTGATCCGCCCGAGCCGGCCCTTCTCGACCACGAGCTGCACGCCGTGCGGGCCCAGCGCCCGAGTCGGACCGAGCTGGATCACGGTGACGCCGGCGAGGCCCGCCTCGTCCGCGAGCATCGCGGCGCCCGCAGGGTCGCCACCGTCGACCACCACGACGACGTGCGGCCGGTCCGGCTGCGCGGCGGCGCCCAGGCTGAAGCGGGTGCGCTCGCCGAGCTGGTCGTCGAGCAGCTGCTCGACCGCACCGAGCGTCGGTGCGGCCTGCCGCATCGGCCCGGCCGCATCGGTGCGGGTCGGATGCAGCAGGTGCGGCAGCCACGCCGCCCACCGCCAGGATGCCGCGCGCTCCGGCGCGAGGCAGAGCGCCAGGCGCACGTCATCCGGCGAGTGGAAGGTCACCAGCTGCGCGACGAGAGCGCGCACCAGGTCGTGGACCCCCTCGCGGTCGCCGTTGATGCCGAGCCGCGGGATGGTCGGGAGGGCGATCGAGACCGGCAGGTCGTCGACCGACGTACTGGTGCGGAGCAGTCGGCGAAGGGCACTGGCGCACAACGGGTCGAGATCCTCGAGCGGTGCGGTCTCCGGCACGATGAGGCGGCATGCCAGGCGTTGCGGGCCGGTCGCCACCCGGACGTGGCCGAACTGCGGATGCCGACGCCCGCGGTCCCAGAGCCGGGCCTGCCGAGCCAGCGCGGTCACGGTCTCCGGGGCCGGATGCAGCTGCGTCGACACCTCGCGCTGGCGGCCGGCGACATCTCGGACCAGCGTGCGCACCTGCTGCAGGTGCCTCATGTAGGTGCGCCGTTCCACGTTCAGCTGAGCCGTCCGCACCATCGGGCCGCGGCCGACCGTCATCACGACCACCCCGATGAGCACGCCACCGAAGAGCACGCCGAACACCGCGAGCATGGCACCGCCACGAGATGCCATGGAGGAGAACGCCATCGCACCCATCCCCAGCATCATCGGGATCATCATCAGCTGACCGCCCATGCCCCCGCCGGCCGCGTCGGGCTGCGGTGTCGACGGCGGCGGCTGCAGGGCGATCTCCTGCGGCGCCGCGCGCCCCGGGCCTCTCTTGGCCGCCGAGTCCACCGTCGTCTGGCTCACGTTCGCCACCGTAGGCAGGCCGAGCACCGGCCCGCACGGGTACTTCTCCGCATCTTGGTCGGTCGAGGCCGCCCAACCGTTGTCGACAGCCGAGACCGGTGTTTTGCTGTGCCCTGATGTCCCGCACCGACCGCGGGACCGTCTCGGCGAAGGGAGATCGTGATGAGCCAGCCGGCTGTGTCGCTGGCGCCGAGACGGGTGACCGTCGTGTCACCACGTGCTCACGTCGACCTCACCCTGCCCGCCCAGGCACTGGTCGCCGACGTGCTGCAGCAGCTCTCGTCCCTCGTGGCCGAGCGGCGTCGCGACGCCACCGGTGCGCCGCCCGCCGACGTCTCGGGATGGGCGCTGACGACCCTGCTCGGAGCCGCCCTGGAGGATGAGCAGACCGTTGCCCAGGTCGGTGTGCGCGACGGTGACGTCCTCTACCTGCGACCTCGCCGGCCGGCTCTCCCGCCGCCGTTGTTCGACGACGTCGTGGATGCCGTCGCCCTCACCTCGGGGGCCTGGCACCGGTGGGACTCCGCCGCGACGAGGCGCACGACGTCGGTGGCGGCATCGGTCGTCGTCACCGCCGGCATCCCCGCGCTCCTCGCCGCCGGACCGCCCTGGGGCGCTGTCACGATCG
>JBOFJB010000003.1:0-1863 GCA_051650465.1 Dermatophilaceae bacterium
CGGCCGCGTCCCGAAAGATCACCCCGTGGGCTTCCGTCTCTCGCCCCACGACCCCAGCTTCTTCGAGCTGTACGCGGCATCCGCGCACCGGCTCGTCGACGGGGCCCGTGAGCTGACCTCGCTGCTCGGCGCCACTCCCGAGGAGCGCGAGGCCGTGCTGGCGCGGGTGCACGAGATCGGAGCCGTCACCGACGACGCCACCCACGAGATCATCCGCAAGGTGGGCGGCTCCTTCGTCACGCCGTTCGACCGGGCCGACATGCACGCACTGGCCGTGGCCATCGGCCAGTGTGCCGACCTCGTCGAGGCCGCGGTCGACCTCATCGTGCTCTACCGGGTCGACGACCTGCTGCCGCGAGTGGCCGCTCAGGTCGAGGTCGTCTCCCGGATGGCCGAGGTCACCGCCGACGCGATGTCCCGGCTGCGGTCGATGAAGGAGCTCGGCGGCTACTGGGTCGAGATCAACCGGCTCGAGAACCGGGCCAACTCGCAGTACCGCCGCATGCTCGCCGAGCTGTTCACCGGCCCGCGGGCCGACCCGGTGACGCTGATGAAGCACAAGGACGTCGTCGACGCGCTCGAGGCTGCGGCGAACGGCTTCACGACGGTCGCGCTCAAGGTCGAGGCGATCGCCGTGCGGGAGTCCTGAACCGCCGTGGAGTGGGTGCCGGTCGCGCTCGTCGTCCTGCTGGCGCTGGGGTTCACCTACACGAACGGGTTCCACGACGCGGCGAACGCGGTGGCCACCTCGGTGTCGACCCGGGCGCTCACGCCGCAGATCGCGCTCGGACTGGCCGCGGTGATGAACCTGCTCGGTGGGTTCGCCGGGGTGCGAGTGGCCGAGACCATCGGCTCCGACATCGTGGAGGTGCCTGCCGGAGCCACCGGTGTGGCGCTGTGTGCCGGCGCCCTGCTCGGCGCGATCGCCTGGAACCTGCTCACCTGGTGGCACGGACTGCCCTCGTCGTCGTCACACGCGTTGATCGGCGGCCTGGGCGGTGCGGCGCTCGCGTCCGGCTCGGTGGTCACCTGGGACAGCGTCACCCGCAGCGTCGCGGTGCCGATGCTGGTCTCACCGGTCGTGGGGCTGCTCGGTGGCTATTTGCTGATGACGCTGATCCTCTGGGTGTTCCGCCGCCGCGCGCCGGGGCCGGCCTACCGGGGGTTCCGGTACGCGCAGACCGTGTCGGCAGCGGCGATGGCGTTCGGGCACGGGATGCAGGACGCGTCGAAGACCGCAGGCGTCGTGTCGCTCACGCTGGTCGCCAGCGGATACCGGTCGGCCGGGGAGGACACGGTCCCGCTGTGGGTGATCGCGGCGTCCTCGGTGGTGCTGGCCCTCGGCACGTACGCCGGCGGATGGCGCATCATCCGCACCCTGGGGCGCCGCATCATCCCCCTCGAACCACCGCAGGGCTTCGCCGCCGAGACCACCGCCGCCGTGGTGCTCTACGCGGCGACGGCGGGTGGTGCGCCGATCTCGACGACGCACGCCATCACCTCCGCCATCGTCGGTGCCGGGTCGACCCGGTCGGTGAAGATGGTGCGGTGGTCGGTCGCGCGCTCGATCGCGTTCGCGTGGGTGCTCACCTTCCCCGGTGCCGGGTTGCTCGCCGCGCTCGGCTACGCGGCTGTCGCGATCCTCTGACCGGTCGCTGTTCACGCCCGGGTCACGCGTCGTTCACCGTGCTCCACCGGCATCGACACCTGCTCTCCTTACGGTCGCCGCGTCGGCAACGTCGCTGGCCCCGGAGCGGCCTGCCCAGGTCGCGACCCTCCGCAGTAGAGAGGCACCACCTGTGAAGCTTCACCGTTTCGGCGTCACGGCCACCGTCGCCGTCATGGCGACCCTCGCTCTCGCCG
>JBOFJB010000004.1:0-1772 GCA_051650465.1 Dermatophilaceae bacterium
ACCGTGCTCACCTGGCCGGGGCTGCCGCGGAGGATCCGGTGGGCGAGCTCGAGGTAGTAGTCGTCGGCGTATCCGCCCATGGCTCACCACCCGTCGAGTTGTGCGCGCGGCGGCGCGGCGGCCGTCAGGGGGTCACCCATGCGTCGTTACGCCGTGCCGGTGCCGGACTGCCCGTAGGACTGGGCCACGTCCTGGTCCATGCGCACGTACGTCTGGGCCGAGTTCGCCACGGTCTGCCCGAAGCCCTGGACGCCGTCGGCGCGCTTCTCGATGTCGCTGCCGACGCCGGAGTTGAACTGAGCGACCGAGATCGCGATCTGGGGGATGACCGCGGCCGGTGCCGGAACCGGCGCCGTCCCGCGGAGCGCACCTCCGGTCGCCCGGATGTCGCCGGCCACGTTCTCGATCCTGCTGGCCGTCTGGGTCACGGCCTCGGGGACGACGGAGTACTCGCTCACGATCGGTCACCTCTTCGGTCCGGGTACGTCGTCGCCGATCGGCGACCTGCCAGCCGCTCGGGGGCGACGTTCCGTCGACTCTACGGATCGAGTCGCGCTGCCAGGAGGGGCAGTTCAACCCACCCGGCGAGGTCGATCGACCCGTCGACAGCCCTCGGTCAGGGATGCTGACGGAGCTGACCGGCGTCCGGCTCCCGGTAGTAGGTGACCGCGTCGTCGAGGATCGACGGGTCCTCCATGAACGGAGCGAAGCGTTCCTTGGTCAACCCCGCGAGCTGGCGCATCGCGTCGGTGATGGCCTCGAGCACGATGCCGCCGAGCATGTGGGCGGGGAACCGGCGCACGGCGTCGTCCTCGATGTTCACCTGCGTGAACCGCCCGCCACCGTTCATCGTCACGGTGACGGCGCCTCGCTCCGCCGAGCCCACGATCTCGGTCGCCTCGATCTCGCGCTGCGTCTGCGTGAACCGGTCCTGGTTCTCCTTCAGCTCGGCCATCATCTTCTCGACCTCGCGGTCGACGTCGGGGTAGTCGTTCACGTCGTCCTCCCGCGACGCACCGACGCGTCCTCGAAGCCGTCCGCGATGGCCGCGGCCAGGGTGAGGTAACCGCGCCGGGTGTCCTTCGTCAGCGCGGCGAGGTCGGTGTCGGCGCCCTGGGCGAGGTGCGGATCCCTCGGGATCTGCACCACCGCACGGCACCGGCCCTCGAAGTGCGCGACCATCTCGGGGAGATCGACGACCGGGTGTCGTTCCACCGAGTTCACCACGGCGACGCTGCCCCGCACCAGGTCGGAGTACCCGTGCGCGTCGAGCCAGTCCAGGGTCAGGTCCGCGCTGCGCGCGCCGTCCACCGCCGGGGTCATCACGAGCACGATCTGATCCGCCGAGTCCAGGACCGACCCCATCGTGTCGTGCATCAGCCCCGCACCGCAGTCGGTGAGCACGAGGGAGTAGAAGCGGGTCAGGATGTCGGCGGCACGGCGGTAGTCGGCCGAGCCGAACGGGCGGCTGACACCCGGGTCGGCATCAGCGGCCACGAGATCGAGCCGGGATGTCGTGTGGCCGGTGAGCGGTCGGACGTCGACGTATCGCCGCATCCCGTCGGCGGCGTCGAGCAGCGTCCGTACCGACGTCGTCGGCTGATCGGTGATGCGGTAAGCGAGGGTTCCCGCATCGGGCGAGGCGTCGATCGCGACGACCCGGTCTCGCCGGTGCGTGGCGAAGGTGTGACCCAGCATCACCGTGGTCGTGGTCTTGCCGGACCCGCCCTTGAGCGAGAGCACCACCACGTGCCGATAGCCCTGGATCGGCG
>JBOFJB010000005.1:0-2253 GCA_051650465.1 Dermatophilaceae bacterium
TGAGCGTCGTAGTGGTCCGGGTACGCCGACCGGTCCCACGGTGCAAACGAGCCCGCCCGGCCCGTCGCCAGCGGCTCGAGGGGGATCAACTTCACCGGTGGGTCGGCGGGCCTGGACGGCTCCGTAGCGCTCATCGACGGCGTCGGAGCCGAAGACGACGGCGTGCCAGTCACCGACGGCGTGCCAGTCACCGACGGCGTGTCCGTCACCGACGGCGTGGCCGACGGGCGTCCACTGGGCGTGGCGCTGGAGGACGCCGATGGGTCCGTGTCGAGAGTGTCGTTACAACCAGCCAGCAGCAACGCGCCAAGCACGGCAGCGACGAACGAAGAGGACCTGAGATGCATACCGGACGGCTCTTCCATGGGTGAGAGGTGGCCTGAGAGGGCTGGGCAGCGTTGCGCCAGCGGCGACCGCCGACGCTAGCAGGAAAGCGAGACATGCCCGCACCAGGACAGCCGCCACCGGCGCCACTCAGCCGTCGGCAAGGCCGCACCCTCGCGTGGTCGCACATCCCCCTTGGGCCATCACGACCTAGTCGACCCGATGCGGGATGAGGTGCGCGCCGTGCACCGGCCCGCTCGCCCGGCGCACGTCGCGCACGACACCGGAGGCCGTGAGCGCAACGGCCAGGTCGATACCCGCCTCGGAGTGCTCGACCAGGAACGCGACGGTCGGGCCGGACCCGGAGACCACCCCCGCTAGCGCGCCGTACTCGACACCCGAGGAAAGCACCTCGCCGAGGGCTGGTCGCAGCGAGACCGCGGCACCCTGCAGGTCGTTGCTCAACCACCGTGCCAATTCGCGCGGGTCGCCGGTGCGTAGCGCCGCCATCAGCCCCGGCGTGGCGACCGGCTCAGGCACCGCGGTGTCAGCACGCAGCCGGTCGCACTCGGCGTACACCTCCGGGGTCGACATCCCACAGTCGCCTACGGCGAACACCCAGTGGTACGTGCCGCGCGCGAGCACCGGGGCGAGCAGTTCACCGCGCCCGCTCCCGACGGCGGTACCACCGGTGATGAGGAAGGGGACGTCGCTGCCGAGTTCGGCGGCTGCCTCCTCGAGCTCGTCGCGGTCGAGGGCGAGTTCCCAGAGGTGGTCGAGACCGACGAGCGTGGCCGCGGCATCCGCCGATCCGCCCGCCATCCCACCCGCGACCGGGATCCCCTTGGTGATGGTGAGGTGCACGGGGTCGCCCTCAAAGCGGTCGGCGAACGACTTGGCCGCCCGGAGCGCGAGGTTGTCGGCGTCGGTCGGGACACCGTCGGCAAACGGCCCGGTGACGGTGCACCCCCAGGTGTCGGACGCGGCGATGGTGACGTCGTCGAAGAGCCCGACGGCCTGGTACACCGTGGCGAGCGAGTGGTAACCGTCGGAGCGCAGCGGGCCGACCGCGAGTTCGAGGTTGACCTTGGCCGGGACGCGCACGGTAACGGGGCCCGGCACGGTCGGCGCGGTCGTCATGCGCTCACCCTATCCAGCACGGGCCGAGGCGATTCGGGCAAACGCGGCGATGTCGAGCTGCTCGCCGCGGGCCCGCGGGTCGACCTCAGCGGCGCGCAGCGCGGTCTCAGCCGCCGCAGTCGAGCCGGCCCAGCCGGCCAGTGCGGCACGTAGCGTCTTGCGCCGCTGGGCGAAGGCGGCGTCGACACACGCGAACACCTGCTGGCGATCGGCCTCGGACGGCGGCGGCTCACGACGGGACATCGCTACCAGGCCGGAGTCGACGCGCGGCACCGGCCAGAACACACTGCGCCCGACCTGACCGGCGAGGCGCACGTCGGCGAACCACGCCGCCTTCACGCTCGGCACCCCGTAGGTGCGACTGCCGGGCCCGGCAGCGAGCCGCTGAGCCACCTCGAGCTGCACCATGACCAGCACCCGGTCGATGCTCGGGAACCTCTCGAGGAACCGCAGCACGACCGGCACCGAGATGTTGTACGGCAGGTTGGCCACGAGCGCCGTCGGCGGCGGCCCCGGCAGGTCAACCACGGCGAGCGCGTCGGCATGCACCACCTCGAGCCGGTTACGGCGGGCACCGGCGCGCTCCGCGACTGTTCGCGGCAGTTCATCAGCGAGCACCGGATCGACCTCGACGGCGACCACCCGCGCAGCCGTCGGCAACAACGCGAGGGTCAACGAGCCCACGCCGGGGCCGACCTCGACCACCACGTCATCCGGCCGGAGCCCGGCCAGGCGTACGACACGGCGCACGGTGTTGCCGTCGACGACGAAGTTCTGGCCCCATTGTTT
>JBOFJB010000006.1:0-1835 GCA_051650465.1 Dermatophilaceae bacterium
GGGACCGTGATCCGGACCCCGATCCCCTGCGCGGATCGACGGCCGCCACGAGTGTCGCGGCGGCAGGGTAGAAGATACCGGAACACGAGGCAATTAGCCGAGAGGTCGAAGGAATTGTCTATCCAGACATCAACCGGCCACCAAACGGCCTGACGATGGTCAGCGGGCAGCCGCAGCTCGGGCGGCTGCAGGGAGCGCGTCGAGCACCCGTTGGACTGCTGAGTCGTCATGGGCAGCCGACACGAACCAGGACTCGAATGCGCTCGGCGGCAGGTAGACCCCGGCGGCCAGCATTGCCTGGAAGAAGCGGGCAAAGGCGGCGAGGTCCTGGTCACGAGCGTCGTCATCGTGGAGCACCGCGCCGTCTCGGAAGAACACCGAGAACATCGACCCGGCGGACTGCACGCGGTGTGGCACCGCGGCATCGGTGAGGGCCGCGGAGATCTCGGCACGGAGGACGTCCGCAATCTCCTCGAGTCGGCGATAGACCGCATCGTCACAGCACTGCAAGGTGGCAAGGCCGGCCGCGGTGGCCACCGGGTTACCTGAGAGGGTGCCGGCCTGATAGACGGGCCCGTCGGGAGCGAGTTGCGCCATCACGTCAGCCCGGCCGCCGAACGCCGCTGCCGGGAACCCCCCGCCCATGACCTTGCCGAAGGTCATCAGGTCGGGCGCCACTGCGGCATCCTCGTATCCCCACCATCCTGCCCGGGACACCCGAAAGCCGGTCATCACCTCGTCTGACACCCACAGCGACCCGTGCTCGGCACACACCCGCCGGATCGCCTCGGTGAAACCCGGCGCCGGTGGGACCACGCCCATGTTGCCGGCAGCCGCCTCGGCAACGAGACAGGCAACGTGGTCACCTCGGGAGGCGAAGAGACGCTCCAGCGCCCCGATGTCGTTGTACGGCAGGACCACGGTCTCGGCCGCCGTCGAGCGCGGCACACCCGCTGTGCCCGGCAGCGAGAGCGTTGCCACGCCCGACCCGGCGGACACGAGCAAAGCGTCAACGTGGCCGTGATAGTGGCCGGCGAACTTCACCACGAGCGACCGGCCGGTAAAGGCCCGGGCGAGCCGGATGGCGCTCATCGTCGCCTCGGTGCCACTGGACACCAGACGTACCTGCTGGACGGGGCCGACCCGTGCCACGATCTCTTCGGCAAGGAGCACTTCGTTCTCGGTCGGAGTGCCGAACGAGAGGCCGCGCGCCGTGGCGACCTGGACGGCCTCCATCACTGCCGGGTGGCGGTGGCCGAGAATCATCGGCCCCCAACTGCCGACCAGGTCGACGTACTCCCGACCGTCGACGTCGGTGAGATAGGCGCCCTGCCCCGAGGCCATGAACCGGGGCGTGCCACCAACCGCCCGAAAGGCCCGCACCGGGGAGTTGACCCCGCCCGGGGTCACCGCGCGGGCCCGGGCGAGCAACGCCGCCGAGCGTGCGGAGTCGGGTGACGCAGGGCGGGGGCCGGCCGACGTGGTGGCAGGTGTGGCAGTCACGGCGTCATTGTGGTCTCAGCGGCGACGGCCGGGCAGGTCGGGTCTGCCCGGTAAGCGTCGCGAACGGTCTGCATCGCCTCGCCGAGTGCGCGAAGCTGGCCGGGGGCGAGGAGGTCCACCAGATGCCGGCGCACGCTCGCGACATGCACCGCGGCGAGCCGACGGATCGCCGTCTCACCATCGGGGGTCAACCGCAGGAGCACCCCTCGGCCGTCATCCGGCGCCGGTCTGCGCACGACCCAGCCGCGGAGCGCGAGCCGCCTCGCGGCGTGGGTCACCCGGCTGCGGGACTGCACCACGAGCGTTGCCAGGGTGGACATCCGCATGCTGGA
>JBOFJB010000007.1:0-2295 GCA_051650465.1 Dermatophilaceae bacterium
TACTTCGAGAAACAGCGCGCGACTGCGGCGGCCCAGGCGGCCGACTTCGAGCGCACGCTCGGCCAGCGCCGGGACAAGATCACGGCTGAGTTCACCGCCCAGATGGCCACGCAGGAGGAGTCCCTCAAGGCGGCCCAGGAGCGCGCCGGGCAACTCACCCGCGAGGCGGAGGAGGACCGTTCGGGCGCGGCTGCCGAGGCCAAGCGGATGCTGGAGGCCGCGCGTACCGAGGCGACCAATCTGGTCCGCAGCGCCAAGGACCAGGCCGACCGGGTACGCCGTGACTCCGAACGGGAACTCGCCGCGGTCACTGCTCGGCGCGACAGCATCACTGCCCAACTCGGCAATGTGCGGAACATGCTCGCCACCCTGGGCGGTGCGCAGGCAGTCGGCCTGGTCAGCGAGCCAGTCGCCGCTGCCGAGACCGCCGACCAGACGCCCTCCGTCGACCACGTCGAGACGACCGACGCAGGCGCCCCCGACCCGGCCGACTCGGATGTCAACACCTCCCCGTCGGAGGCGCCTCCGGCAGACGCCGGCGACGACCGGGCGGAGTCCGCGATAACCGAGCCGGGGATGGCGACGGTGCATACCGTCGCCGACACGGATGCCGAGAACGCCGCCACGGACGGCGCTACCGCCGAGAACGCGCACCCGGTCCAGAAGGTCGCGGCGCGCGGCTGACCAGCATCCACCGCTGGAAGCCGTTCACTGGAATGCGGCAGCGGCATCCCACACCGCGTGGGCGACGTCGGCCTTGCTCGTCGGGCCGACATCGACCACCTCCGGTGACCCGCGTCGCAGCAGGTGCACGGTGGTGTCGTCCTTGCCGAAGGTGACGTCGGCACCGACCTCGTTGACGACGAGGAGGTCGCAGCCCTTGCGGGCAAGTTTGGCTCGACCGTGCTCCAGCACCGAGCCGTTGCTGTCGCCGGTCTCGGCCGCGAACCCGACGATGACCGGTCGGCTCGCGGCGCCGCGGCTGGTCACCAGCCCAGCGAGGATGTCCGGGTTACGCACCAGCGGGATGGTCGGTGCGCTCTCGTCCGGTGAGCCGTCGGCGACGACGGCATGGCCCTTCTTCAGTTTGTGCTCGGCGTACTCGGCCGGGCGGTAGTCGGCAACCGCCGCCGCCATCACGACCACATCGGCACCGGCCGCCGCCGTATGGACCGCATCGGCCATGTCCCGTGCGGACTCGACCGGAATCAGCGCGACGCCGGGCGGCACCGCCAGCGATGCGCTCGACACCAGCGTCACCGCCGCGCCGCGCTCGGCCGCGGCCCGCGCGAGCGCATACCCCTGCTTACCGGAGGACCGGTTACCGAGGAAACGCACCGGGTCGATTGGCTCGCGGGTACCGCCGGCGGTCACGACGACCGTCATCCCGGCGAGATCGGCATCTCGGGCGAGCCGGTCCGGATGCTCGCCCGCCGACTCCGGCCGCGACGTCACCTCGCCGTCAGCCGACATCACCGACGACAGGACTGGAGCGGATGACGGTCCGGCACGCTCGGCGAGTTCTCGCTGCACGACCGCGAACAGGTGCTCCGGCTCAGGAAGACGACCAGGGCCCGAATCGCGGCCGGTGAGCCGGCCCGACTCCGGCGGCACTACGCGCACACCGCGCTCGATCAGAGTCGCGACGTTGGCCTGGGTCGCCGGATGCTCCCACATCTCGGTGTGCATCGCGGGGGCCATGACCACCGGGCAGCGCGCGGTGAGCAGCACGTTGGTGAGGAGATCGTCGGCCTGGCCGGTCGCGGCCCGGGCGAGCAGGTCTGCGGTGGCCGGGGCGACGATGACCATGTCAGCCTCGCGGCCGAGACGCACATGCGGCACGTCGGCGGCGTCCACCCAGACCTCGGTCCGTACTGGCCGGCCGGACAGCGCCGCCCACGTGGGTACACCGACAAACCGCAGGGCCGCGGCAGTGGGGACGACGGTGACGCCATGGCCGGCCTCAGTGAGCAGCCGGAGCAGCGTGCACGCCTTGTAGGCGGCGATCCCCCCGGCCACCCCGAGGACGACCTCCACAGCAGCGTCAGCCCTCGGTGGGCTTGCGGGTGAGTAGACCCTCGTTGATTTCGCGCAGCGCGATCGACAGTGGCTTCTCGTGCACCTCGGAGTCGACCAGCGGGCCGACGTACTCCAGGAGGCCCTCCTGGAGTTGGGCGTAGTACGCGTTGACCTGGCGGGCTCGCTTGGCGGAGTACAGCACCAGGGCGTACTTGGAGTCGGCGCGCTCGAGAAGCTCGTCGATCGGTGGGTTGGTGATGCCGATCGGGTCGGCCA
>JBOFJB010000008.1:0-4048 GCA_051650465.1 Dermatophilaceae bacterium
ATCTCGGGCAACCTGCTGTACCTGTCCACCGACTCCTCGCGCAGCGACACCTCGTGCTCGTCGACGCCACTCAGCGCGGTCAACAAGGACGCGTGGGAGGGCATCAAGATCTTCGACGTCTCCGACCCGCGCAACCCGAAGTACCTCAAGGCTGTCGAGACGGCCTGCGGCTCGCACACCAACACGCTCGTCCCCGGGCGGGGTGTCGACTACATCTACGTGTCGAGCTACTCGCCGTCGGCGACGTTCCCCGACTGCCAGCCACCGCACGACGCCATCTCGATCGTCAAGGTGCCCAAGTCGGCTCCCGAGCTGGCCGCGGTGGTCGCGGTGCCCAACCTGTTCCCCGACGGCGGTAACCCCGGCGGCACCGGCCCGACCGGCACCCCGTACTCGGCCACGTCCGGCTGCCACGACATCACCGCGTTCCCCGCACTGCGCATCGCGGCCGGTGCGTGCATGGGTGACGGCGTGATCTTCGACATCGCCGACCCGGAGGCGCCGAAGGTGGTCGAGACCGTGCAGGACACCACCAACTTCGCGTTCTGGCACTCGGCCACGTTCAGCGCGAACGGCACCAAGGTCGTCTTCACCGACGAGCTCGGTGGCGGTGGCGGCGCCACCTGCAACGACACCGTCGGGCCGACCCGCGGCGCCAACGCCATCTACGATCTCGGCTCGGACCGGCAGCTCACGTTCCGGTCGTACTACAAGATCCCGCGCAACCAGTTCGACACCGAGAACTGCGTCGCCCACAACGGGTCGATCGTGCCGATCAAGGGCCGGGACGTGATGATCCAGTCCTGGTACCAGGGCGGGGTCTCGCTCTGGGAGTTCACCGACTCCGGCGCACCGGTCGAGCTCGGGTGGTTCGAGCGGGGCCCGCTCGAGCCGGCGAACGTCGGCGGCTCCTGGTCGGCGTACTACTACAACGGCTACGTCTACAGCTCCGACATCCAGAAGGGCTTCGACGTCCTGCAGATCCGGGAGAAGAGCCTGCGGCCGGCCGCCAAGGTCTCGCTCCGCGAGTTCAACGCTCAGTCCCAGCCGGTGTACCCCATCCGCTGACGTCTCCGCACTCCGTCCACCACCGGTCGGCCCGTCATCCACCAGGGTGACGGGCCGATCGGCGTCGTGGCACGCGTCCTGGCGCTCCTCGGAGCACGCATCTGGGCACTCACGCCGGATGTCGACCTACGCGGGGAGTCGGTAGGAGGTTCCGCCGTCGAGCGGCTCGAGCAGGCCGTCCTCGACGAGCGAGGCCAGGCAGCGGTCGACCTGGGCCGCGTCGACCGCCGTGACCGCGGCCCGCTCCAGCTCGGCCCGGGCTCGGGGACCGGCACGGTCGCGCAACGCCTGGAGCACAGCGCCGCGCACCTGCCGGTCGGTGCCGTGCCAGGCCTGACCACGCCGCGGCGGACCGTCGTCGGGGGGGCTGCCGGCCGCCACCCACGCGCAGTGATCGACCACCGGACAGTCGCCACACCGCGGGGCCCGCGCCCGGCAGACCAGCGCGCCGAGCTCCATCACCGCCACGTTCCACGCGGTCGACTCGGCATCGTCCTCCGGCAGCACGGATGCCGCGAGCGCGACCTCCCGAGCGGTCATCGCCGGCGCAGCCTGAGCGCGCCCCTCGAGCAGGCGGGCCAGCACCCGCCGCACGTTGGTGTCGACGACGACGGTGCGGTGGCCGAACGCGAACGCGGCCACGGCGGCCGCGGTGTACGCACCTACCCCGGGAAGAGCGCGAAGCGAGGCCTCGTCATCCGGAACCTCGCCGCCGTGGCGCAGCGCGATGGTCTCCGCCGCCTCACGCAGCCGCAGCGCCCGACGCGGGTATCCGAGCCGGCCCCAGGCGCGGACCACCTCCCCGGGCGACTCGGCGGCGAGGTCCGCCGGCGTCGGCCAGCGCGTCATCCACTCGTGCCACACCGGAGCCACCCGGGCCACCGGGGTCTGATGCGACATCAGCTCCGAGACGAGCACCCCCCACGGCGAGGTGGTCGGATGCCGCCACGGCAGCGCGCGGCGGTGCACCGCGTACCAGTGCGGTACCCGGTCGTGCAGGACGGCGAGCGAGACCGCGTCGGTAGGCACAGTGGCTGGGGCCGGCGCCGTCAGACGTAGCGCTCGAGGATGCTCGACTCGGCAAGCCGCGACAGACCCTCCCGGACCAGACGGGCGCGGCCCTCGCCGACACCGTCGACGTCCATGAGGTCCTCGATGTTGGCCGCGAGCAGCTTCTGCAGGCTGCCGAAGTGGCCGACGAGCCGGTCGACGATAGCGCCCGGGAGGCGGGGGACCTTCGAGAGCAGCCGGTAGCCGAGCGGGCTGACCGAGGAGTCGAGCGAGTCCCCGACGACGGTGAATCCGATCGCCCGTGCCCCGGCGGACGGGTCGAGCAGCTCGGTGGAGTCGATGGCGGTGAGGTTGGCGACCGCGTCGGCCAGGGCGTACGACCCGCGTGCCTCGGCGAGGTAGTCGCGGATGACCAGCCCCAGGTCGTCGGAGAGCCCGCCGGTCAGCTCCTCGAGCTGCAGGCTGAGCAGGCGCCCGTCGGTACCCAGCTGGACGACGTAGTCGGCGATCTCGTCCTTGATACGGCGCACCATCTCGAGACGCTGCAGCACGTTGGCGACGTCGCGGACAGTGACGAGGTCCTCGATCTCGAGCGCGGACAGGGTGCCGGTGACCTCGTCGAGCCGCGACTTGTACCGTTCGAGGGTCCGCAGGGCTTGGTTGGCCCGGGACAGAATGGCGCTGGAGTCCTCGAGCACCACCCGCCGACCGGCCACGTAGAGCACGATGATGCGCATCGACTGGCTCACCGAGACCACGGGGAACCCGGTCTGCTTCGCGACGCGCTCGGCGGTGCGGTGCCGGGTACCCGACTCGCTGGTCTCGATGCGCGCGTCGGGGACGAGCTGGGTGGCGGCACGCAGGATCCGCGCGACCTCACGGTCGGTGACGATGGCGCCGTCCATCTTGGCGAGCTCACGCAGCCGGGTGGCCGAGAACTCGACATCGAGCGGGAAGCCTCCGGTGGAGACCTGTTCGACGACCCGGTCGCTACCCAGGACGATGAGGGCACCGGTACGCCCGCGGAGGATGCGCTCGAGGCCGTCGCGTAGTTCGGTGCCTGGCGCAACCGCGGCCAGGGTGGCGCGGAGCAGCTCGTCGTCGGTGGGCGCTGCGGCCACGAACACCTCCTCCACGAGCGTGGGCCCCCGACCGGAGCGGACGAGGCGGTCCGGGGCATCTTATCGAGCGGTCGGTCACAGCCCGGTCACGATCCCGTCGGGATGACGTCAACGACCACCGGTGATCGGTGAGCACGAGCCCCGGCGTTCGACGGTCGGGCGGCCTGCGTGGCCCCGTGGCGAGCGGCGGCTCCGCGCCCCCGGCTGAGAGCCGACCGACGGACGGCCTCGGCTCACGGCGGACCGGCCCGGTCGTCACGGGCGAGCACCACCGCGTCGAGCACCGTGCCGACCTCGACGACGCGCATGCCGTGGGGGACCGGCCCTGCGCCGAGCACTCCGGTGGGAGTGACCGCCCGGGTGAAGCCGAGGCGCGCCGCCTCGGCGAGCCGACGGTGCGCGCCGGTGACCGGGCGCACCTCGCCGGCCAACCCGACCTCGCCGAAGGCGACCGTGCCCGCCGGGAGCGGGCGGTCGGTGAGGGCACCGGCGAGCGCCAGTGCGGCGGCGAGGTCGACCGCTGGCTCGCTCAGGCGCACCCCGCCGACCGTCGCGACGTAGACGTCGTGGTTGCCGAGCGGCGCCTCGGCCCGGCGGGCCAGCACCGCGAGCACCATGTCGACGCGCCGCGCGTCGAGCCCGGACGTGGACCGCCTCGGACTGCCTCCGCCGCCGGGCGCCACCAGCGCCTGCACCTCGGTGACGAGCGGTCGCCGGCCTTCGAGGGCGACCGTGACGCAGGTACCGGGAACGGCGGCGGTGCGGCTGGAGAGGAACAGCCCACTGGGGTCGGCCAGCCCGACGATGCCGACGTCGGACAGGTCGAAGCAGCCGACCTCGTCGGTGGG
>JBOFJB010000009.1:0-10634 GCA_051650465.1 Dermatophilaceae bacterium
GAACACCTCGACGCCGTGGCCACCGAACTAAACGAGCGACCGAGACTGTGCCTCCAAGACCGCACCCCAGCCCGAGCCGTGCGACCATGGTGGCGCCCAATAAACAACCCATGATTCGCCACGACTAGTGGAATCCGCCCGCCCTGCAGCGGCCGACTCACCCAACCCTGCATCTCCTCGATCACGGCGTCGGTGATCCGGGAGATGGTGTCCTTCGAGATCGAGGCACCGTACACCTCGGCGAAGTGGGCGCTGATCTCACCGGTGGTCAGCCCCTTGGCGTACAACGAGATCGCCACCGCGTCCACGTCCGTCAGACGCCGCTGCCGCTTCTTGACGATGACCGGCTCGAACGTGCCGGCCCGGTCCCTTGGGACCTCGATCTCGACCTGCCCGGCAGCGTCGGTCAGCACCGTCTTGGGCCGGGTCCCGTTGCGGACGTTGTCCGCACCGCCGGCCGGAGCATGATGCTTCTCATGACCGACGTGCTCGGTCATCTCCTCCTCCAGCGCCGCCTCCAGGACAGTTGCGGTGATCGTCTTGAGCAGCCCGTCCGGGCCGGTCAGATCATCTCCACGGGCGCGAGCGGCCTTGACCAGCTCTCGCACCGCAGCCCGCTCGCCCTCGCCGGGCTTAGCGGCCTTCTTGGCTTCCTTGGGCATCGAGCTCACGCTCGAGTGTGTCTCGGCCATCGGTGACCAACCTTCCTCGCCGACTCCGTCGGCGTGTTGGGCCAGAAACACCATCTGGCGGACAGTCCCTTCGCTGAGGTTGCCGACTCTCGGGACCGGCGCGGGGTGCGGCATGCGTTGCCGGTGGTCCTCGCCTGTCCGACGTCAGCGGTGCTGGCTGGCGCACGGTGGTGGGTCGCGGTGGCGGAGTGGACGGCCGAGGCGGACCGGGATGCGCTGTCCTGGTTCGGAATCGGCGTGGGGCAGGTGTTGCCGTCGGAGTCAACGATGCGTCGCACGATGGTCGGTGTGGACGCCGCCGACCTGGACAGCCGGCTCGGGGCGTGGATGTCCACCCGGGTCGGGCAGGTCACCGGTCGTCGGGTCCTGGCCATCGACGGTAAGTCGATGCGGGGCGGGAGCCGAGGTGCTGACGGCGCCGGGATGCCGCACCTGCTCGCCGCGTTGGACCACGAACACGGTGTGGTCCTGGCCCAGCGGGCTGTTCCGGACAAGGGCAGCGAAATCCCCGCGCTGCGGGAATTGCTCACCTCGATCGACCTCACCGACGTGGTCGTCACCGTGGACGCGTTGCACTGCCAGCGGCTGACCGCGCAGACCATCATCGACGAGGGCGGGCACTACGTCCTGACCGTCAAGGGCAACCAGCCCAACCTGCGCCGCCAACTCAAGGACCTGCCCTGGTCCAAGGTCACCAGACACACCTACCTGCAGACCGGTCACGGCCGCACTGTGCGACGCGCCATCAAGGCCATCAAGGTCCCGGCCTGGGTGGACTGGCCCGGCGCGAAACAGGTCCTGCAGATCCGCCGGACCCGAAACATCAACGGGCGCAGACACGTCGAGGTCGTCTACGCGATCTACTCGGTCCCGATGGAACACGCCCAACCCCGCATCGTGG
The DNA here is from genome assembly GCA_051650465.1 of Dermatophilaceae bacterium. Classification (GTDB taxonomy): domain Bacteria; phylum Actinomycetota; class Actinomycetes; order Actinomycetales; family Dermatophilaceae; genus JBOFLG01. The sequence continues at coordinate 1,594 of JBOFJB010000009.1, forward strand.
CCGCCTGGATCCAAGGCCACTGGGGCATCGAGAACGCCCTGCACTGGGTACGCGATGTGACCTTCGACGAGGATCGCCACCAACTACGCGCCGGCGCCGGACCCCACGTCATGGCCAGCCTGCGCAATACCGCGATCAGCCTCCTCCGCCTCACAGGCTGGACCACCATCGCCGCCGGCCTCCGACATCACGCCCGCGACAGCAGACGCCCCATCGCCCTACTGGCAACCCCATGAACCGACTTTGCCGAGGCCCTGCCAGACGCCCCGGTGTGAACGGCAGTTCGCTCCGGGGCGAACGTTCCCGCGAATCACGGCGACGTCACCTTCCCGCAGCGGCAGACACAAGCCCCGGCGACGATGCGTCAGCCGGCCACCGCCCCTGGGCCTGATGGTGGGCCTGCGGACCCTGGCCGCCATCCGGTGTGTTTCGTACTATTAAGGACAATTTCACGGTGGATCGCAGCGGCACCATCAAGAGTCGTTGCGGCATCTCGGAAACAGCACAGAACACGAGTCGAGGGGGATGCCCGGGTGCGGACTAAACGTAATGAGCAGGGGCAGGCGGTCACCGCCGTCGCTGTCACGGCGATGTTCGTCGTCGTCGCGGCCACTCTCGGATTGGTCTTCACCTTCGGCAAAGGCACCAGCGAGTTGAGCACCATCCAATCTGGCGCGGATGCCGCCGCGCTGGCCGGTGCGCAGGACGTCGCCGACTCGGCATGGCAGACCCTCGACCTGTCGCTGCGTTCAACACGGCAGGAGTTTCGCTGCGGCGACGGCCGCGGCCGCGCCTCGACGTACGCCTCCCGCAACTCGACCGCGCTGACGACCTACTGCTACTTCCCCGAGGCCGACCGGGTCGAGGTCACCACGCGCAGCACCTTCGTCACCGAAACCGGGCGCCGCGAGACGGCACGATCAGTCGCTGAACTCGGCCAGCGGCTCGGCCCGTGCACCCTCACAGCCAGCTCGCCCCCACCGAAACCGTCGACGCTGCCCACTCAGCCGCGCGGCAACACCACCGCTAGGTGCGGAGACATCACCGTGGACGTCCGCTTCGACAGTGCCGGAGACGCACGGCTGGCCACCTCCGAATCCGAACTCAACGCCAAACTCCAGGTGACACTGGCTGGTTGACAGCCAACATCCGCTCGACGGCAGGCCCTCTCCCCGCGGTCGGGTTGTCGCCGGTAGCAACGTCCCGCGCGGCAGCAGCACATCCAGCGGTGGTCGGCGACGACCTCCCCGGCGAACACTGAGTGGCCAAGTCAGCGACGGGTCACCGGCACCGTCACCTCAGCGAACCACGGCGAGGTCACCCGCACCGAGGTCACCCCCTTCGGCAGCGGCGGGTACAACGCTCCCTGCGGGTTCGGCTCGGCCCGCATCGCCTGCATATCGACACATACGCACTCGACCGCACCCGTGGACGTCTCATAGGTCAGCACCGAAAACGCCTGCGTCTTGCTGGTCAACACCGGGAAGTTGCGCCACGCACGAACGTCGAAGTCGGCTCCGGCCGACAACGTCCGCGGATGCGTCGCCGACCACACCACCAGCGTCGAACGGGCGTCGGTCTCCACCGACACGATCGAGAACGTCGCCCCCGAGTACGACGACTCGTCGCGTGCCGCCGTAGTCGCCAGCGGGCGCGGCTCCTCCCCCCGGGTGAGAAACCCCGCCGGCGGCCCAGCATCCGCCGGGGTAGGCGACACCGCGAGTGTCGGTGACGGCTCGGCCACGCCATCATCGCCCGCGCAGCCTGCGACGCCGATCACGAGGAGCACCACGACAATGCCGATGCCGCGGGCGTGACGGGTCGTCATCCGGATGCCGTGGTTGCCGAGGAACCACCCGGTGACGGGGGGCGGTTCTCGGATGGCGACGGAGCCGGCCGCGGCGGGGACGCTCGGGGCGGCGCCTTGGCGACATTGGTGGTGAGCGTCTTCACCGTTCCGTCGGCGCTCGCCGCACCGACGGCGGCCAGGTCAACCCGCGGCCAACCGCTCCCCGCGACCGGTGCCGGGTCGTCGACCACCGGCCCGAGCAGCCCGTCACCGACCGGAATGCCGCGGACGAACGCGCTACCCACGAGAACATCCATCACCCGAACCGTCGCCGGCGTCGGGGCCAGCGCGACCCACTGCACCACGGCGCGGTCGGTGAGCCGGATGCGGTCCTGCGCGTCGGTCGGTGCCGGCGCCGCGACCGCTCGCCCACCACTCGACCGCAGCGCACCGTAACTGCGCCGCCCGGGGACATCGATCGCCGCAGCCGTATCGCCGAACCGCGCACCCGCCGACGCCTGCAACGTGCCATACGTCCCGGGCCCGGTGCCGTAGCCGGTCACCGGCAAGACCGCCGGGTCGGGCGCCTCACCGACGAAACCGACGGAGTAGTACAGCACCGTCGCGTTCTGGGCCCGACGCAACGCGTGAATGCTGACCACCATCACCGGCGAGCGCTGCTGCCCCTCGCCTACCGCCCCGACCCTCGCCTGGCCCAGCACCGGCACTCCCGGGTCGGCCGCCCGGCCAGCCGCCGAACCAGTCGGCTCGGATGAGCCCGACGGTTGCGATGATCCGGCCGAACCGGACGAGCGTGTCGGCTCCGACAACCCAGACGGTTGGGACGACCCGGACGGTTGGGCTGAACTGGTCGATTGCGGTCCGCTCGATACGTGAAGCGCGCCGGCCCACCCCGGCATGCCGGGGACGGCAGCCAGTACACCGACGACGAGAACCACCCCCGACACTCGCCGGGTCACCGTCACCATGCGTCGCCCCACCACCCGGCCGAGAATACCCGCGACCAGCACACGCCTGATCCGGTCGCGAGGCGACGACCGGGCTCTCGCGACGAAGGTCGCGGTCGACCGGCTCGCGACCGAGGACCGGCCGGCCTGGGCGCCCCGGCACCCGACACAGCCTGGCGCCGTGGGACCATCGCCCCACTGCCGGACGCCGGGCCGGGAGGGGCAGGAGGGAACCGTGATGAGTGTGCGTGACGTGATGTGGGCGGTGTTCGGAGCCGCCGTCGTTGGGCTCGGTACCGGGGCTCTGGGCCTGCTCGGCATCGTGGCCGGCTCGTCATCACTCAGCGTTGGTTGGTCGGTCACCGGACGCACGGTGCTCACCCTCGCCGGGCTTGCCCTGATCGCGCTGCTCATGGCCCGTCGGGGCCCCTGGGAGCAGGCCGCACCCGTTGTCGCGGTCGCCGCAGTGGGGATGACGCTCGACCCGCTCACCTGGACCGCCGAGGCCACCGCGGGAGGTCCGCTGCTCGGCATCCACCTCACTGGGTCGTCACCCGTCGGGCTTGCTCTCGACGCCGTGGTGTGGCTCGGTGTAGCCACCGGCGCAGCGGTTGCCGGCGTGCGCAGCCGCGACATGGGAAGTGTCGAGCCGAGCCGGTCACCTGCCGGCCGTCGATCCCTGGTGCACTAGCCGCGGACACCCCGGCTCGCCAGAGTTCGTAACTCCTGCTGCCCACGCCGGGCGCCTCGCCGGCCCCACTGGCACTGCCCACCATCACCAGCCGGCAGTAGGTCCTGACGCGGGCCCGCAGGCCCTGGGCCACGCCCGCCGACACCTCTACGTTTCTGGTTGTCCACCTACCTGGCCAATGTCCCTCGGGGGAAACCAATGCGCACGCAACGCCTTGACCTCGCGGACCAGGGGGTCCGCGAGCGGGGTGCGACCGCCGCCGAGTACGTGGGCATCGCGCTCATCATCGGTGTCGTCATCGCGGCGCTGGTGGTGGTGATCTCCCCGGCCGCCGTCGTCCCGCAAATCCAACGTATCTGGTGCCTCATCACCGGGGGCACGAACTGTGCCGCGTCGACGACCGATGCCATCGACGCGAAGTTGCCCGAGTGCGAGATCACCAGCGCGACGCACACCGGCGAAGTCGAGGCCACCGTCTTCAGTGTCAATGTGGGAGTGAACGGTAAGGCCACCTTGGCCGAGAAGCGAGACGGCTTGGGAGACACCACGTTCAGTGTGACCCTCGAAGGCGGTGGCAAAGCCGGCGTCCACGGAATGGTCGGGGAAAAGGCCCTCGGCGAGGGTCTGGCGGCGGAGGGCAAAGCAGCGCTCACCGCAACGGGAGGAGCAGTGTTCGACTTCGACACCCGAGACCAGGCTGAAAAGTTCCTCGACTACACGCGCGACGAGGCCGAAAAGCAGGCCTACAAGGCGGCTCTTGGGCCATTTGCTCAGCCCCTGATCGACAGCAGGGAACTTGACCATAAGAATTACAACCCGCCGCCGCCTGCCGAGTACTACGGCGAACTTGGAACGTCAGCCTCAGGCTCATTGAGTGCGACCCTTCCCGCCGGAGTAAGCGAAGAACTCGGAGCCTCGCTCGGATTATCCAAGTCTGACGCGCTAGGTTTCCGGTTCACCCCCGCCAAGCCAGCCACGGATGGGAAGGAAGCCGAACCAGAGACCTACACCGTGTACTACAAAGGCACCGGAGAGTTGACGTCAGGGCTGGATCTCAGTGCGCCCGCCGGGCCCGGAGAAGTGGAAGCCGGTGCCAGCGGGGAAGGTGCCGTCGAAACGCAGGTCGCTGTCACGTACGAGAAGGGAGGAAGGCCCGTTGAAGCCTCTATCGAGGCTGCCGGGAAGTTAAAGACAAGCCTACTTGGTGGCCCGAACGGAGGTGCTGGCCTTCCTCTCGGATCAGAAGCGGAGCCGGTAGACCTGGGGGTCGAGACCCTCGAGTCCTACCAAGGCAAAGCGACACTCACCTTGGACCTCACAAACAAGGAAAATCTGGATGCCGTCGCGGACGTTCTGCAAAGCACCGGGCTCCCAGTTCTTCCTGACCACGGGACAGGCAGCGACCCGAACCCAGTCGACGCGGTCGGTAACCTCACCGACAGGTTCACCGAGGCCGGCCCGCTCGGCGGCGCCAGTTTCACGACTCAAGAGTTCGAGGCTACCGAAGAGAGTTCAGAAATTGGCGCCTGGGGCGGGGCAGAACTCACCTTCGGTGCGGGCGGAAAGATCTCGACCGAACACTTGCGTTCTGTCGCTGCCGCAAGATACGACCCAGATACGGGCGACATGGTCCGATGGATTCGATGCGGGGGATGACAGTGCGCTCGGCGCGTCGTTATCGTGAAACCGACACGTGCGACGGGCGAGAACGCCCCGCGTCGAGCAACCTGAGTTCACCTAGACTGATGATGAGGATCAATCATGCCAACCATAGCCAAGCGTCCTGTGCGCGCCCCGGCCAAAATCGACTGGATCCTGGTCTCTCTGAGATTCGCCACCGTCGCCGTCATCGCAATACTCGGTTGGTACTTTGGGCTTTTCATCTACCTCGAGATATCCAATGCCATATCCTCACCGACAATCAATGACTTCTACCACAACTTCCGTACGGGAGTTATCACTGGGACGCTCGTCGGTGCCTTGACCGTCTCGGCGTTAAGTGCGCTCGTGGTTGGCGCAGTAGTTGCTGTTTCTGGCCGAGGTGCACCACTCGGCTGGGTGGCTGCCGCAGTAATCGGCGCCCTCCTAGACATATCGACGTGGTATAACGTACCGGCGGCAGTCAACCTGGCTACCGGTGGCGAGTTCGGCAACATTCACCCCGCCCGTTACATCCTCGGCATTCTGATCGACCTGGCCATGTCCGCCGCCCTGGCATGGATCACGGCCCGAGTCGGACTTGACCTCGCCCGACGCCGACGCGAACGGGTCAGCAAACTAGCCTGATCGTTGGCTTCCGGCTGCTATGACGCTGTTTCGGACGTCGCCGGCTGGTCTGAATCGTCATCAGTGGAACTGGCAGGGTCGGGAGCGTCTGCGCCTTGCCCAGTCGACCCCACGTTCTCTCCATCGAGCACCCGGACGTCAACCGTCACCTCACCGGCGACCTCCTCCGGCCAATCCAGCTGCATCCCTGCGGCGATCGACCCATCGGATCCCGGAGCGCCGGTACACACCACGACCTCCCCGCCACCCTCAGCACAGTCGAGGCTGCTGGTGATCGTGTCGATGTCGACCTTGACCTGCGCCGGGGGGGCGATGGTGAGTTCTATCTCGCGAGCACCGACCGCAAAGACCTGGATGTCGGCCGTTCCCGCCCCGTCATCCGCCATGACGGCGACATCGACCTGGACCGGGGAATCGGTTGGTGCGGACGGCGTCACCGGAGCGGATGACGGCGACGGCGGGTCAGCGGTCGCCACCGGGCCAGTCGGCTCAGTCGGCTCGGGAGGGGAATCGCTGCCGAGCGTGGCGGCGCCGCCCGTGCCGGGATCCGTGCCTGGTTCCGTAGCCTCACCAGGCTCACTGCCCGTTGACGGCTGACCGGTCACCGGCGGATCAGTCGGCGGCACCTCCGGTCGGACGTTCGGAGGGTCGACCCGCGTCCCCGAATCGCCGGCGTCGCGTGGCGTCTCCAGCGGGGCGGTACCACGGCCCGGGTCGGTGGCAATCGATCCGCCGCGGGCGATGACCGGGCTCTCCTCGGTCGGTGTGGTCGACCAGATCGCGGCGGCGGCGACGAGGACGCTGGCCGCCAGCCCGGCCCCGACCACCCACCTCGCCGCCTGCTGCGGCGGCAAGGCACGCACTGTCGGCTGGTGCGGCACGATGTCGAGTTGGGTGCCGTCCACTGCGGGCAGCGCCCCGAGCAGTGGCAGCGCGCTCCCGCTGGTAAGTGGGGCGAGTAGGGGCAGCACGGCCGCGGGCACAGCGTGCTCGAGTTCGCGCATCCGGTCGACCCGGTTCGTGCACCGGTGGCAGCCAGCCGCATGGGCGATGACGTCGGGTGGCGTCTCGCGTCCAGCGACCAGCGCCGGCAGTTCGGCGACGTACGAGCGGCACGCCGGCACCACGGCATCCCGGGCCATGAGTGTGGCGACGTACCTGACCCGGAGATCGTCATGGAACCGGGCGACCACGCTTCGGGTAGCGGCGGCCGGAGTGCCGAGGCCACAGCGGCCGGCGACCTCGTGCCAGATGGCGACCCGGGAGTCGTCGGGCAGCGCAGCGAACGCCTCGCGGAGGACGCTCTGCTCGAGAGCGTCGGCCTGGGGCTCCCGGCGCGTGGCGTCGGGGTCGTCGAAGGCAGCGGGGTCGTCGAGGATGTCGCTGCGCGCCGCAGCGTCGGCGGGCTCGACAGCAGCACGGGAGACCCGCCGCGCGAGCAGCAAACTGAACGGGTCGTCGACGGTAGCGCCACGGCCGAGCGAACCGAGCAGCGCGGAGAACGCCTCAGCGGCAACGAACTCGGCATCCTCGGAGCGACCGCGCACCACATGGGCCGCGTTGACGCCGAACGAGTGGTAGCGCACCCAGAGTTCCGACGCGGCAGCGGCATCCGCATCGGCCCGGACCCGGCCCACGAGGTCCTCGTCGGTGGCGAGCCGCACCGGAGTGAGCACAGGCAGCGTCACGCCCCCACCTCCGTCGCGTGTCGAGTTCATGTCGGCCCCTGCCGCATCGTCACACCACCCGCAGGTCCGGCGAAACGATAAAGCCGGGACGGGGGCGTCGTACCGAGACTGATCCTGGCACGACGCTGAGAAGCATCGGAACCGGCCATTCGGCTGTTTCCGATGCGTCCGAAAGGGGGAGCCTCGCCGGTGAGGAGGGCACCCCCTGAAAGACGTGGGGCACTAGCGGCGCCGGACGGTCGGTCTGCCCGCCTCGCGATGACACTTCGCCGAAGACCAGGTCATCGCCTGCTGTCGCCGCGTGTCGCAGCGCCGGCACTGGTGTCGCCGGCACTGGCACTGACGGAGACGACGACGACCGAGACGTTGTCGCCGCCGCCGGCCTCGACCGCGGCAGCGACCAGACGTTCGGCGACGGCCTGCGGGTCAGGGTCTGTACCGGCGAGGCGCATGATCTCGTCGTCATCGATCTCGCCGGAGAGCCCGTCACTGCAGATGACGAATCGTTCTCCCGGCGACGGTGGTAGCACCCAAATGTCAGGAACCGGTGCGGGGTCGCTGCCGAGTGCGCGGGTGATGACGTGACGCAGCGGATGGCGCGCCGCCTCCACCGCGTTGATCACACCGGCGTCGACGAGTTCACGGACCTCGGAGTGGTCTCGGGTCAGCAGCGTCATCCGATCGTCGGCCAACCGATACACCCGGGAGTCACCGATGTTGAAGACCAGCCAGTGCTCGGACCCGCCGGCGTCGACCACGGTGATCCCGGCCACCGTGGTCCCCATACCGCGGTAGGCGGGCGTCTCTTGCTGGGTGGCAAGGATCCGCCGGTTTGCCTCGGCGAGCGCGCGGATGACGTCGTCGGGCCCTTCGGCGGCACGGACGACCAACTCGCGCAGCGTGTCGACGGCGATCCGGCTGGCTACCTCGCCGGCCGCGTGTCCGCCCATGCCGTCGGCGACCGCGAACACCATCCCCTCGGCGGCGACCTGGTCTTCGTTGTGGTCTCGCACTCGGCCGACATGACTCGCCATCCCCGCGCGGACCCCAAGCGAGGTGCCGCGCAGCACAGGTGGCTCGGCGGACGTCATCGGTAGCCCTGGTCGACGGACGGGGAGGCGAGCGGCGGAGGCATAGGTGGCGACTCCTCGGTCAAGTGGCGATGAGCGACGAGCCTAGTGGTGCAGCCCGATTGGCACGATGACGGCCCGTCTGCGGTTCGCGCGCACACCTTGAGCGGCCTGGCCGTCACCTCATCGAGATTCCGCGGGCCTACCTGCGGTTCGCGAGTTCGGCGTTTCCTCCGTAGTGAGCAAGCACTCGGTGGTCCATGGTGCGACGCCACAACGGCGGAAACAGCGCAAGCAGCGTCATCGCGGCGTAGCCAGCGGGCAGTTGCGGCGCCTCGTCGACGTGACGCAACACGATGAACCGCCGAGCCGGGTTCTCGTGGTGGTCGGAGTGCCGCTGTAACTGGTAGAGCAGAAGGTTGGTGACGAGGTGGCTGTTGTTCCAGGAGTGCGCTGGGCGTACTCGCTCATAGCGACCGTGCTCGTCGCGCTGACGGAGCAACCCGTAGTGCTCGATGTAGTTGATGGCCTCGAGAAGCGAGATGCCGA
>JBOFJB010000010.1:0-1745 GCA_051650465.1 Dermatophilaceae bacterium
CGGGTGCCGGAGCTCGTCGAGCCGGCCGCGGGCCGCCTGGTCGACGCGGGGCTGGAGTGGGCGACGGTCCGGCGCGCGACGCGAGGGATCCTCGGCGCTCCGGACGACGGTGCGTTCGACCGGATCCTGGTCTCGGCGATGGCGACCACCCTGCCGACCGGCCTCGTCTCGCAGCTGGCGCCGAACGGCATCCTCGTCGTGCCGGTCGGGGGCGTGATGACCCGGGTCGTCCGCCGCGGCGACGGGCTCGGGGTGACCGAGCACGGCCGCTACCGGTTCGTCCCTCTCGTCGGTGGCTGACCGATGTCTCCGACCCGCGGCGCCGGGTCGCGGTCGGCCCGTGGTGTCACCCGGACGGGCGACAGCCTGCGATCGTCCTCGAGGACGTCGCCGGGCCGACCCTCACGGCGTGTAGTGGGCGTCCAGGAGGTTCTGGTACTTGTCCGCGACGACCTTGCGCTTGAGCTTCAGGCTCGGAGTGAGCTCCCCCTCCTCGACGGTGAGGTCGTGGTCGAGGATGGTGAACTTCTTGATCGTCTCCCAGCGGTTCAGGCCGGCGTTCAGCTCGTCGATGTAGCCCTGGACCATGTCGCGGCACGCCTGCGACGCGACCACCTCGGCGTACGGTCGGCCCTCCATGCCGTTGGCGGCGGCCCACCCGGCCACGCCGTCCGGGTCGAGGGTCACCAGGGCCGACACGAAGTTGCGGTCGGCGCCGTACACGACGAGCTGGCTCGCATACGGGCACAGGCCCTTGAAGGTGGACTCGATGATCGAGGGCGCCACGTACTTGCCGCCGCTCGTCTTGAACAGGTCCTTCTTGCGGTCGGTGATCTTGAGGAACCCTCGGTCGTCGAGCTCGCCGATGTCGCCGGTGCGCAGCCACCCGTCGTCGCCGAGGGTCTCGGCGGTGGCTTCCGGGTTGTTGTGGTAGCCCTCCATGTTGCCCGGACCACGGAGCAGCACCTCGCCGTCCTCGGCGATCCGGACCTCGGTGCCGGGCAGCGGCCAGCCCACCGAGCCGTACCGGTACGCGTTCACCCGGTTGACGAACGACGCGGCGCTGGTCTCGGTCATGCCATAACCCTCGGCGATCTGCATCCCCATGCCGTCGAACCACCGCGCGACGTCCTGGTTCAGCGCGGCCGAGCCGGAGATGAAGAAGCGCACCCGACCGCCGAAGCGCTGGCGGATCTTGGCGCCGACGAGCCGGTCGGTGAGCCCGTGCTTGATCGCGAGCAGACCGGAGGGCTTGCGGCCCTGCTCCCGCAGCAGCGACACCTGCCGGCCGTTCTCGCTCGCCGCCACGAAGAGCTTGTGCTTCAGCCCGCCCTCCTCCTCCATCATCATCGAGATCCGGGCGTACGCCTTCTCGAAGATGCGCGGAGCCGCACCCATGAACGTCGGGTTGACGACCGCGAGGTTGTCGACGATCTTGTCGATGCGTCCGTCGATGGCGGTGGCGAACCCGATCTGGAGCGGCAGGGTGAGCAAGACCTTCCCGAAGACGTGGGCCAGCGGCAGCCAGAGGTACTGGAGATCGTCGGCCGACAGGATGTTGATGGCGTCGGTGGCCGCTCCCTCGTAGGTCCACGAGCTGTGCCGTAGCCGCACCCCCTTCGGCCGACCCGTCGTGCCCGAGGTGTAGATGATCGTGGCGAGCTGGTCGGACTCGATCTTGTCGATCCGGGCATCGATCGCGCCCGGGTCACCGGCGAGGTACTCGCGGCCGAGCCGGCGCACCT
>JBOFJB010000011.1:0-3531 GCA_051650465.1 Dermatophilaceae bacterium
CGGGACGCCGCCACCACCTCGTCGAAGTCTCCGGTAAGACCCGCCAGGCGGCGGAGCGCATGGTGCCGATCTTCCGCAAGCACGCGGGCCGTATCCATCCGTCCATGCTGCCACCCGCCACCGTCATCACGCCGCGAACGACGTGCCGCGCTTCCGCACGATCTGGTTCGCGAGCGGCTCGCTGCAGCGGCTCGGCGCCGATAAATCACTTGGCCGAGATGGCACCGGACCATAGCGTGGATCCTCGTGCGGATTCTCCCGGTGGCCGATCCCGGCGTGGCCGACGCACGGTCACCCGGACGCTTCCTGTGGTGGATGGCGAAGGGTCAGCGGGCCACCCTCGCGGGCGGGATGTTCTTCGGCATCGGGTGGATGAGCTGCCAGGCGATCTTCCCGGCCGCGCTCGGCCGGGCGATCGATCGCGGGGTGGCCGCACGAGACAGCGCGGAACTGCTGCGCTGGGGCGCGCTGATGCTCCTGATCGGGCTCGTCCAGGCCGTCAGCGGCATCCTGCGACACCGGTTCGCCGTGACCAACTGGCTGACCGCCGCCTACCGCACCCTCCAGCTCACCGGCCGGCACGCCGTACACCTCGGCGGCACCCTGCCCCGCAAGGTCTCGACCGGAGAGGTCGTCGCGATCGGAGTGAGCGACATCGAGCACATCGGCGGCGTGATGGACGTCAGCGCGCGATTCTCCGGAGCCGTGGTCTCCTTCACGATGGTGGCGATCATCCTGGTGAACTCCTCGCTCACCCTCGGCCTGGTGGTCCTGATCGGCGTGCCGTTGCTCAGCCTGCTCGTCGGTCCCCTGCTGGCACCGCTGCAACGCCGGGCCGCGCACCTGCGCGGCCTGACTGGTGAGTTGGCCAACACCGCGAGCGACATCATCGGCGGCCTGCGAGTGCTGCGCGGGATCGGTGGCGAGCAGGTCTTCTCCGCGAAGTACCGGTCGCAGTCGCAGCGGGTACGCCGCTCGGGTATCGAGGTGGCCAGGCTGCAATCGGTCCTCGATGCCCTGCAGGTGCTCCTCCCGGGAATCTTCGTAGTGGTGGTGGTGTGGCTGGGAGCGCGATACGCGGCCACCGGCCGGATCACCGTCGGCGAACTCGTGGCGTTCTACGGCTACTCCGCGTTCCTGATGCTGCCCCTGCGGACCACCACCGAGTTCGCGACCCGCGCGATCCGGGCATGGGTCGCGGCGACCCGGGTCTGTCGGTTACTCGGTGTACAGCCCGACATCGTGGACCCGCAACTGCCCGAGGCCTCGCCGCTACCCGGATCGGAACTCGTCGACGCACGCTCCGGTCTGCGGGTCCGGCCCGGCACGCTGCTCGCGCTGGTGACCGAACGAACCGACGACGCGGCGCGGCTGGCCGACCGGCTCGGCCGATGCGGGGCCGAGGACGGCAGCGACGACGGCGAGCGCGATGACCAGCGCGATGACCGGCGCGATGACCAGGCCCATGCGGTGCGTCTCGGCGGGGTGCCGCTGCCCATGCTGCCCCGCCACGAGGTGCGGACCCGGATCGTGGTGTCGGACACCGCCAGCGCGCTCTTCGCCGGAACGCTGGCCGAGGCGCTCCATCCCCACGCCCGCCCGGACTCCCCTCGCGGCCGAGTCGCCGAGCGCATCGCCGAGCGCATCTCTGGGGCTCTCACCGCCGCGAGCGCCGACGACGTCGTGGCCGGGCTGCCGGACGGACTGCGCAGCCAGGTCGCCGAGCGCGGTCGCACCTTCTCCGGAGGACAACGGCAGCGGCTGGTGCTGGCTCGCGCGCTGCTGACGGATCCCGAGATCCTGATCCTGGTCGAACCGACCTCCGCCGTGGACGCACACACGGAGGCCCGGATAGCACGGAGTCTGCGCGAGTACCGCGCCGGACGCACCACCGTGGTCACCACCAGTAGCCCACTGGTGCTCGACGAGGTCGACGAGGTCGCCTACCTGGTCGACGGCGAGGTCGTCGCGACCGGCACCCACGCCGCGCTGCTGGCGATCGACCCGGCGTACCGCGCCCTGGTCACCCGGGGCGGCGACGGCGAGATCCAGCGGGTCGGAGAACACGTCCGTGACTCCGCCCATGGATCGGCCCACGAACTGGTGACCTGGCCACCGCATGCCGGAAGCCGGTCGTGAGCCAGCAAGGGGCGCCCATCGCGCGTCCGGCCGGCCTGCCGGTCGCCGAGGCGGCCACGGTACGCCGCTACTTCGGCCGGGTCCTCCGGCGGCACCCGCGGATGGTGCTGGGCTCCATCGCTCTCCATGTCCTCGCGGCGGCGGCGGCGTTGGCCGCCCCACGGCTGATCGGCGATCTCGTCGAGGCCGCCGACGGGGGCACCACCCTCGCGCAGGTCAACCGCACCGCGTTGCTGCTGGCCGGATTCCTGATCCTCCAGACGATCCTGACCCGATATGCGCGACTGGCCAGTGAAGTCCTCGGCGAACAGGTGCTCGCGGAACTGCGCGAGGACTTCGTCGACGCCACGCTGGCCCTCCCGCTCGGCGTCGTCGAGTCCAGCGGCTCCGGCGACCTGCTCACCAGGTCCAACCGCGATGTCGAAGAGCTCCGGCACTGCGTGCGCTTCGCTCTTCCCGAGTGGACCATCGCGGTGATCACCGCCACGCTGACGTCGATCGCCGCCGTCACCGTGGGCTGGTGGGTGATGGTCCCGTGCCTGCTGGCCGCACCCTCGCTCGCCATCGGCCTCCGCTGGTATCTCGCCCGGGCCCAGGACGGATATCTCCGTGAGTCCGCGACGTACACCCGGATCAACAACACGCTCACCGAGACCGTCGACGGCGCCCGCACCGTGGAGGCACTCGGCCTCGGACAGCGGCGAATCGCCGCGATCGACGACGCCTGCGCCGAGTCGTACCGTGCCGAGCGCTATACCCTCTGGCTGCGCACGATGTTCTTTCCGGCGATGGAGTTGTCCTATCTGCTGCCGTTGGTCGGGACGCTGCTGTTCGGCGGGTGGCTCTATGCCACGGGCGAGGTCGGCCTCGGCGACGTGACCGCCGCGACGCTGTACGTGCAGATGTTGATCGATCCGGTAGACCGCCTGGTGATGATCCTGGACGAACTCCAGATGGGCGCCGCGTCGCTGGCCCGGCTGCTCGGCGTCGCCGACGTGCCCGACGACCGCGAGATGACCGGCCGGGAACCGGCCGACGAGAAGCTCGACGCGCGGGAGGTGCGCTTCGCATACGCCGGGGATCGAGACGTGCTGCACGGCATCTCCCTCGACATCGGAGTCGGCGAGCGCATCGCCATGGTCGGACCGTCGGGCGCCGGCAAGTCGACCCTCGGGCGGCTGCTGGCCGGGATCCATCGGCCCCGCACCGGCTCGGTCACCGTCGGCGGCGTCGGGCTGACCGAGCTGGCGCTCGACGACCTGCGCGGGCATGTCGCGCTGGTCACTCAGGAGCATCACGTCTTCGCCGGCACGATCCGCGACAACCTGGCGCTCGCCATGCCGCCGCCACCGGCCGGCGCCGATCGCGACGGGGCCGATCGCGACGGGGCCG
>JBOFJB010000012.1:0-1688 GCA_051650465.1 Dermatophilaceae bacterium
CCGACCGCAGCGCGCCGAGCAGCACGGTCTTGCCCACGCCGCGCAGGCCGGTGAGCACGATCGACCGCTCCGGCCGGCTGCGGGCGACGCGCTCGAGCACCACGTCGAACGCGTGCAGCTGCTCGTCGCGGCCGGCGAGCTCGGGCGGCCGCTGCCCGGCGCCGGGCGCGTACGGGTTACGGATGGGGTCCACGATCGCAGCGTATGCCGCTCTCTAGCGAATCACCGAGATGTCCCGATACGCCGCCATCGTGTCGTGGCTCCGAGTTGCCTCGACAGACCCAGCTCGTCGCCCCGGTCGGATCCACCGCTCACCAGGCGGCCGCTTCCCCGGGGGGACGCCGCGCCCACGTGGATCAGGTCGCCGAACGACGTCGGGCGGACGACCCGGTTGCCCGACGCCGCTCCGGGTAGCGAACCACCCATGGTCGAGGCGGCGTGGTGGGGGTTCGTCGGCGGCGTGGCGCTCCTAGCCGGGGCGGTCACGGCCATGCTCGTCCACGTGTCGACCCGGGTCGTCGGTCTCGTCCTCGGCTTCGGTGCGGGCGTACTCATCAGCGCTGCGTCGTTCGAGCTGACCGAGGAGGCGTTCCGGGCCGGGGGCACGCTCCCGGCGGTCGGCGGGCTCCTCGCCGGGTCGCTCGCGTTCTACGTGGGCGACCGGCTCATCGACCGGCGCGGCGGGGAGGGGCGGAAGGACCCGAGGCACGGCGGCGTGACCAGCGAGGTATCCGACCGCATGCAGGGCGGTGCCGCACCGACCGTACGGCAGGCCACGGCCAGCACGAGCGGGCTCGCCCTCGTGCTGGGTGCCCTGCTCGACGGCATTCCCGAGTCGGCGGCCGTCGGCATCAGCCTGCTCGGCGGTGGTGGTGTCAGTGCTGCCGTGGTGCTCGCGGTCGTGCTCTCCAACGTGCCCGAGTCGCTGTCGGCCACGACCGGGCTACTCGCCAGCGGTCGATCGCGACGGTGGGTCCTCGCCCTGTGGTCGGCCGTGGTGGTCGCCTCGACGCTCGCAGCCCTGCTCGGCTATGCGCTGCTCGGCGACGCCTCGCCCGGCGCGCTCGCCGCCATCCAGACCTTCGCTGCCGGCGCCATCCTCACCATGGTGGCCGACACCATGCTCCCCGAGGCGGTCGAGCATGCCGGGCGATCGGTCGGCATCGTGACGGTGGCAGGGTTCGTCCTGTCCTTCCTCGTCGGCGCGACCGGCGGCTGAGCGTCATCCGCCCCTAGATCGCCCCGCAACGTTCAGGTTTGCCCGGGAACCGAAGTGGGGCGAACCCGAAGGTCTCGGGTGCGGGCGGGAAAGTGGAGGCGCGGCGGGCGGAGCGGGCGCAGGTGCCGCTCACGGAACTTCGGGTGCAGCACCGCCCGCCGCGACCATCGGCTTGCCGGCCGCGTGCCAGGCGCGCATGCCACCGTCGAGGTTGGCCACGTCGTAGCCCTGCTGCGCGAGCCACGGCATGACTCGCTGCACCCGTCCACCGGACCGACAGGTGATGACCAGCGGGTCGTCGCGGTCGAGGAAGGGGGTGAGCTCGTCGACCCGCGCCGGCAGCTCGGACATCGGTACGTGCACCGCGGTCGGGGCGTGCCCGCGGTCCCACTCGTCCTGCTCCCGGATGTCGAGGATGACGGCGTCGTCGGCGAGGTCGGTGACCGGCACGTCGGGGAAGTCGCTCATG
>JBOFJB010000013.1:0-11608 GCA_051650465.1 Dermatophilaceae bacterium
CCCATATCGAACTTCATCCCACAAACCCCTTCACCACGGCCGCCGACCCGACCGGCCACGACCCACGTGCCAACCATCGAACCCGACACCACCGACACACCGCAAACCACCCCATCGCTCTGCGGGCAACCGCCACCCTCGCCAGCCCACCCGCCTGTGAACACCCCGACCGTCAGCGGCTCCCCACGCGCACATCTGCGACGATCGCGACCATGACCTACGACCTCGTCGCCGCGACCCGCGACGACGTCGACCCCACCATGCTCCTCCTCGCCCTCGACGAGGCAAACCCCACCGGGCCCCGCCTCACCCTGCGCCCCGACCCGCACGACCGGGTGCTCACCGTCGCCGACCCCGACGGCCGCGACCTCCTCTGGATCGGCCCCACCCGGCCGGTCGCCCGCCCCGCCGCCCAGGCCCACCGCCTCGGGCTCGACACGCTGACCGACGCCGACATCCACTGGACCGACGTCTGCACCCGACACCTCCAGCACCTCTCCCTCGCCCGCGCGGTCGCCGAGCGTCTCGTCGCCCACGCCGGTGGCCGAGTCGCCGATCTCACCGGCGGAGCCCAACCCGACAACGCCCTACCCCTGCCACCCGACGTGGTCGACCCGCCGGCACCCTTCGACGCCGTCGGCAGCACCGAATGCGTTCTCGTGCAACGCCGCCCGGTGGTCGCGCTCGGCGCCTGGCTCACCCACGCGATGATGGCGGCGAACACCACACACCGCGCGCTTGTCGTCATCACCCCGCCCGCCACGACCCTCACCCCAGCCGTCGACCGGCTCGTCCACCACCGTGCACTGCGCTGGGTCGTCGACGACGGAGTCTCCTCGTTCGAGCCGCACCGGCAGGCCCGAGTCGACTGGGACGGTGCGCGATTCGTCGATCTCGTCGACCCGGATGCCGCCGCGCCAACCCCTCCAGACCCGGCCGGACCGCCGGATGCCGGTCCGCCGGCATCGGATGCCGCTTCGCCGACGCCTGCGGTCGCCTTTCCCTCTCCCGCATCCGTTGACAGTGGTTGGGCGCTGCACTGCGAGACCGAGGTACTCCATCCTTACGACAAGGCCCCGGCGGGCCGGATGGCGAACGCGGTGGCGTTCGCGCTCGGCCTCGCCGACCCGCTCGACGCCGGCCTCATGGAGCCGGCCGAGGCGGCCTGGGACCCCGGCCTGGTCGCCGAACTCGCCCGCAAGGCCTCACCGGTCGCCGCCCGCGTCGTCGTCGGCGGCGAGCACCTGGACGGCACGCTGTCCGTCATCCCCCAACCCGGCGGGGTGCTCGAACGGCTCGAACTGCTCACCGACGCCGGCGCCTCCCCGCGCACCGAACCCGAGCTGCGCACGCTCGGCGAACGGCTGCTCGACGCCGGGATCGACCTGGCCATCATCGGCTACCGCCGGTCCGGCGGCGCCCGCCTCATGAGTGTGGTCACCGCCACCACACCCGTGGTGCCGGCGCTGCTCGTCGCCCACCCACGCCGCTTCCCCGGGTTGACCGCCGATCAGTTCGATGCCGCGGTCGCGACGGCCGGTGACCACCCGTTGGTGTTGACCTTCCCTGCGCCGCAGGGCCTTTCACCCCAGGACTCCGCCGCAACCGTTCGCCGGTGGCACGCCGCACTCGCGCTGCTCCGCCAGCACGACACGCTCGCCGACCGTCCCATCTGAGCGACTACGCCAACGCCGGCGCGGTGGGCGGTCGCCGGCGAGAACGGCTGCTCGCGAATGTCGACCCCTGCCACGACGTCTCAGTGTCTCGGATGCCGACCACCTGGCCGAGCGCGCTCGGACGCCACCTGTCCACCGGACGCTCTTGATGCGCCATCTCTGGGGCGCTGCGCGGCATACTCGGATAGGTGATCGTCATCCGCGTGCTGTCGTGGCGAGCGGTGTGCGTCCGGTGTCGGCCGAATGCCGGGCCCAGGTCGGCAGCCGGAGCCACTGCCGAGATGCTGCCGTGAGTGGATCCGCAGGCCAGCAGGGGCCGGTCGAGCGGGCGCGGGACGCGTTCGACCGTGGCGCGCGGTGGCGCGCGCGCGACATCCTCGAACAGCACGTCGCCGACGAGCGCGACCCCGAGGCGCTCGCTTTCCTCGGTGAGGTGCTGCACGAGATGGGCGACCTGCCGCGGGCCGGCGCGGTCTGGTTCGGCTCCGGGCTTCGCGGGCCGGCCGTCGACGAGGCGATGGCGGCCTGGCGCGAGCAGAGCGGCGACGACTTCCTCTCGATGTGGCGCTCGCTTCCCGCGCCGGTGCGTGCCGAGCCCCGCCCGCCGCGCCTCGAGGCGCTGCGCGCTCGGGCCGCCGACGCGGCCGGCGGCGACCCCGACGAGATGGATGACGCCGGGCCGGTCGAGGGCACCGACGGAAGTGTCGACGCCGCGCGGGTCATCGCCTGGCTGCTCGCTGCGATGTTCGTGGTGTGCGCAGTGATCGGCGCGGTCACGGTGCTCGGCTGGCTCGTCCCCGGATGACGGGCCCGCACCTCCCGAGGACGCGTCGTTCCGACCCCGACGTGGGGACGGTCTGGCTCCCGGTGTGACCGGCTCGATGCCGGACACGCCCGGCTAGCGCGGCCTCCCCGGCGCAGGTGGGGGCGGGATGACGACACTGCCGGCCTACGCGGTCCGCGGCTGGTTCCAGGGTTGGGTCTGGACGTCAGGAGGTTGCGGGCAGGCCGAGGGTGGGGAGTGGGAGGGGGTTCTGGCCAGGGTCGAGGGCGGCGACTTGTTCGTCGGTGTAGGGGCCGTCGGGGAGGAGCTCGCGTTCTCGCCAGGCCTGGTAGGCCAGCGCGTCGGGGGACGGGGCGGAGTGCACGTCGCGTAGTGCGGTGAGGCAGGCGTCGGCGACGGAGGCGTACTCGGCGGTGAGGGCTGGGAGGGTGAGCTGGATGGCCCAGTTGGGGTCGGCCGGGGTGGGCGCGGTCCAACCCGCGGCGGTCATCGCGGCCCGCCCAGCCGCATCCAGGCGGGCGGCGTCGGGGAGGAACTGGTCGCCGACGGCTTGCGCGGCGAGGTAGCCCGGCCCGGCGGAGAACTGCGCGTACACCCGCGTGCCGGTGACCTCGACGATGACGAAGGTGCGGTCAGTCAGGGGCGAGGAGGGTGTCGACCAGCCGCTCCCGGAACTCGTCCCAGTCCACGGCTCAATACCCCACTTTCCGGTCGATCTGAGCGGCCTGCGGGGTGATGAACGCTGCACTGAGACAGTTGCCAAGATCTGCTATCTCGACGCGTGCCTGCGTGGGCATTTCCCAACGAGCGGTCCGATACTCATCACCAAGATGACCCGGCGCCCCCCAGGAGTCGGTGAGCGCGCGAATGATCTCGGTATACCGGTCGTTGCGCCATCGCGCCCAGCCCGGTGTGTCCTCCTCGCGTTCGACATCGGTCACGCCGAGACTGATCCGAGCCACCGAGTGCCCGTTGTCAGACACCATTACGTCAGGTGACGTGAGTTCGGTGACAGTGTCGTTCAACCAGTTCTCGTCATCGAGGGTCCATCCAAGTTCAGTTACGGCGCGCTCGTTGACTTGCTCTTCGGAGAGCGGCCAGTGCGCGTCGTTCCAGAACGTCAGAATCCGCAGCACCTCCTCGGGTGGCATCGCCTTCCACGTCATCTCAGTCAACTCCACAATGAATGTCCGATCTTGGGTCAGGGCCCGATACCGGGTAGGCGCAGCGTGGCGGGGTCGAGTTTGAAGGGGGTGATCTTGACTCGGCCGTTGGGTAGGGCTTGGACCATTTCGTAGCGGATTTCGATGGTGCCGTCGGCGATCGCGCGGGCGAGGTACTCGGTGATCGACCGGCGGAAGCGCGGGTCGACTCGGGCGATGTCGGTGAGGTAGCCGGTGGTGCCCTGCTGGTGCCGCACGCCGTCGACGATACGGCCGCTGCCGAGGGTGGAGTTGCCGCCTTTGGCCTCGTAGAACGTCAGGTGCGGCGCGTGACCGCCGAGGCTGACCTGGTCGAACCGGCCCGCGCCAGCCCGGCCGGGGGCGACCAGGGTGGTCTCCCGGCGGGACTCGGCCAGCAGTGACACGGTGTCCTCGCCGAACCGCTCCGACGCCGCACTCAATTCGCTTTGGGTGCCGCGCGCCTTGCTCGCCAGAATCTCGAGTTGCTTGGCCGTGGACCGGTCGAGCAGTCCGCGGTCTACACCGCGCCAACGGCCAGGCATGAAGTTCGTTGCACGTTCGTTGCACGCTGTCTCCGGGCGCAGACTCCGGCTGCTAACCCTAACCCCTGGAGCACCCCGCCTGACCTGCGGTTTCGGGTGTGGAGCCGGTGACGAGAATCGAACTCGCGTGTCCAGCTTGGGAAGCTGGCGCTCTACCATTGAGCTACACCGGCACACCGGTTCGAGCCACCATCTGACGGCTCCCCGGCGCCGGGAAGTCTAGCCGAACCGGAGTTGGCCCAGGCGCCGCGCTCCACCCTGGCAACAGCACCTTCGTACGGCCTGTCGACCCATGAGAACCGCGCGGTTGCCGGATGGGGCGAGAAAGTCACGCGACCGGGAGCATCGCGGCAGTCGGCGAGCGGGCGTCATCCGGGCTTGTAGCCTGAGGCGCGTGCTGCTCTCCGACCGCGACATCCGCACCGAGATCGAGACCGGGCGGGTGCGCCTCGACCCGTGGGACCCGGCGATGGTGCAGCCGAGCAGCGTCGACGTGCGCCTCGACCGGTTCTTCCGGCTCTTCGACAACCACAAGTACCAGGTCATCGACCCCGCCGTGGACCAGGCCGACCTCACCCGCCTCGTCGAGGTCGAGCCGCGCGAGGGGTTCGTGCTGCATCCGGGCGAGTTCGTGCTCAGCAGCACCGTGGAGACGGTCAGCCTCCCCGACGACCTCGCCGCCCGCGTCGAAGGCAAGTCGAGCCTGGGCCGGCTCGGGCTCCTCACCCACGCCACCGCCGGCTTCGTCGACCCCGGCTTCACCGGCCACGTCACCCTCGAGTTGAGCAACGTCGCCACTCTGCCGATCATGCTGTGGCCGGGGATGAAGATCGGCCAGCTCGCGTTCTTCCGGCTCTCGTCCAGCGCCGAAAACCCCTATGGCAGTGGCAACTACGGATCGCACTACCAGAACCAGCGCGGCCCCACCGCGAGCCGCAGCTTCCAGAACTTCCACCGCGCCGACGTCTGAGCGAGCGCGCCGGAAAACGCGCCAGGACGCCAGATGGCGCCCGCTCACGTCAAGGTCCACGTCACCACGCCGGATGCCGCAACTACCGAGCGCATCGCTCCCCGGCCGACGAACGCCGCGTCCATGGCCGCGCCATGTACCGCCACACCGCGGGCGGCGTCCGACCTGCGCACGGACTGACCTGACGAGCCGTCGAGGATCCGCCTCAGTGTCCGGCTGAGCGCCACCGATCGGGAGGTATCACCGCGCCGGTTCGCCGGTCTCATCAATGAACGGCCACTACGGTGGCGTCACGACATCGATCCGGGAGGCGCGATGGAACCGTCCACGGCGGTAGCCGATCTCGTCGCCGGCGCGCGCGCGGGTGACGATTCGTGCTGGAACGCGCTCGTCGACCTCTTCCTCCCGTTGGTTCGGCGGTGCATCGGCCGGTTCCGGCTGTCCGCCGCCGACGCCTCGGACGTCAATCAAACGGTGTGGCTCAAGTTGGTCGAGCACCTGGACGACCTGCGGGAGCCGCGTGCGCTTCCCGGGTGGCTCGCCACCGTGGCCCGCCGAGAGGCGCTGCGGCTCATCGAGGGGCGCGGCCGGTCGCTGCCGACCGACCCGCAGAGTGGCGCTTTCGAGACT
Source organism: Dermatophilaceae bacterium (assembly GCA_051650465.1). Taxonomy (GTDB): domain Bacteria; phylum Actinomycetota; class Actinomycetes; order Actinomycetales; family Dermatophilaceae; genus JBOFLG01. The sequence goes on from JBOFJB010000013.1 coordinate 5,787, forward strand.
GCTGCGGACGACGCCGACCTCGATGAGGTGCTGGTCGAGGAGGAGCGGCGCCGCGAGTTGCGCATCGCCATCGGCGAGCTACCGGACGGACGCCGCGAGTTGCTGTGCCTGTTGCTGGCCGACCCACCGGTTCCCTACGAGGAGATCAGCCGCCGGCTCGGCATCCCGGTCGGCAGCATCGGCCCGACCCGCGCCCGCGCCCTGGACCAGCTGCGCCGCTCGAGCCGGATCCAGTCACTTGCCACGACCACGGCGTGCGTGGATGCCGCAGCGGTGGCGAGCGGAGGTGGCGGCCATGTCGCGGTGGGATGACGACGACGCGCTGGCTGGCGACCTGGCCGACGCTGTGGGTGGCGACCGGGAGATCCCGGCTCAGTGGCGCGACGCCGCTCGGGGGGCTTTCGCGTGGCGCACCGTGGAGGACGACCTGCTGCGGCTCGCGGATGACGGTGCGTTGGTCGGCGCCGCGGTCCGGGGCGCGGCGGAGCCGCGGGTGCTGTCGTTCGGCGGTGCTGACCTGACGCTGGAAATCGAGGTCAACGAGCAGCGGATCCTCGGTCAGGTGCTGCCGCCGCGAGCGTGCGTGCTGACCATGGAGTCGCCGCAGCAACCGCCGCGGTCGACCTCGACGGATGGCTCGGGCCTGTTCGTGCTGGACCGCACCGACCAGGGGGCGGTGCGGTTCGGGGTCGAGACCGAGGGCGCCATCCGATGCACCGAGTGGGTGCTGCTCTGACGGTGCGGATGGTCGAGCCATCCGCACCGTCAGCGCACCGACGTCACTGCGGCGAAATGACCCGGATCCAACTGAACAACTGCGGGTGGTAGAACCGACGCGCGTCCCCGCGGACGGCCTCGGCGGCCTGCTTCGCGTCGACGCCGTCGCAACTCATCCGGGCGGCGATCATGCCGGCGACGAGGGGAGCGGAGAACGATGTCCCGCTCCAGCGCGCGAGGCCGGTGTGGAACTCCCGGATGTCGCCCGTGTGCGGTGTCTCCTTACAGGTGAGCGTGCCGTTCGGGAACGCGTTGATGTGGTTGCGCCCCAGCGCGAAAACGTTCATCGATCCCGTCCGGTCGGAGTTCGCCGAGCTCCCATGGTTGGAGAAATCCGAGACGTCTCCGTCACGGTCGAGTGAACCCACACCGACAGCCCAACGGAACGACGCCGGCCAGAACGGACGGTTCGATCCGTCGTTGCCGGCCGCGGCGACGATCACGGTGTTCGGTAGGTGCTTCAGCCGGGTCCGCCACAACTGCTCCAGGGAGATGAGGGGCTGGCCACGCCGGGACCGGGTACCTGCCGAGATGCTGATGATGTCGGGCGGGTCCGACTCGTCCAGCATCCGCTGGATCCGTCCCGCCAAATCGGACTCGTCGATAACTCCTCCGGGCTTCAGGAACTGATGGACCTCGACGGTGGCTGCTGGTGCCGCGCAGCGCACGACACCGGCGATGAAGGTCCCATGCCCTTCGTACTCACGTAAGGCCCCGGGTGAGCCGCCCGACTCGGCGTCGCCGGTGACACCCGCCAGCCATGGCGTGGCGTCCCGAGTCGCGACGTCGAGTCCGGTGTCGAGGACAGCGATCCGGACCCCGGTGCCGGCATCGGATCGGGCGTTCACCGGCGGCCACGGTGCCGCGAGCCCGGTCTCTTCGGGCTCGGTGGCCGGGCAGCTGCTGGCGGCGCCGCAGACATGCACGATGTGGTCGGGTGACACCGCGTTCTCGGCGGTCACCGGTCCCAGTGCCTCGTAAAGTTCCTGCTCGATGACGTTGACGGCGTCGATGACGTCCGGTGCGTCCGTCCCACGCCGGTTGGGCAGCCGATACCGGACCACGCCGTCGACCGGGCGGCTCTCCTCGCGAAGTTCGCCCTCGAAGACATCCTGACGCCGGCTCACGGCATTCCGAACTGCGCGGACGATGTCGATGTCGCCGCTGCCGTCGCCGTCGTCGCCGTCGTTGTCGCTGCCGTCGCCGCCGTCGTCGCTGCCGCCGTCGTCGCCGCCGTTGTCGCCGCCAATGTCGATATCGACGTCGATGTCGATGTCGATATCGATGTCAATGTCGACGCTGTCGCCCCTGTCGTCGCCGCCGCTGTCCGGTTCCTCGTACCCATCCGTTACCGTCCGCTGGCGAGGGTCACCGTCCTCCTCGGTGACCATGCGTGGTTCGGAGTCGCGTGCGCGCTCGACGTCATGGTCAAGCCTCGCGTCGGCACGCTCGAACATCGGGTCGCGAACGAGGATGTGCTCGGGGTTGCACATGAAGGTGAAGTCGGCGTCATCGGAGGTGTCGACGGTGACGTCGATCGACTGCCGGATCAGCGCGATCTGGTCGCGGGTTCGCTGTCGGTCATCGTCGCCGAAGCGTCGGGACGGGCCAGCAGATCGATCAGGTGCGTCCTCGGTTTCGTCGCCGCGGGGATATCCAGGATTCTGCGTCATCGAACGGGTCTCCTTGCAAAGATGGAGGGGCGCAACACCTTGAGACCGTACGGGCGCCGAAAAAAATACGGGAGCGAACCGACGAATGGACCGCGGCCAGCGCGCAGGTGAGGCGAGCGGTGTCCTCGCGCTCGCGGTGTCCGATCCCGGTCGGGCGGCGATCGTCGCTGATCGACTGCTGGTGACGTCTCGCGACCCGTGGGTTCGTTCGGTCGCTCACCAGGCTCGGGGAGTGGTGTTTCGGGACCGGGGGAGAACGGACCTCGCCGCGACGGCGCTCCGCGCATCGCTACGGCTCGCGGCCCGTACCGGGGACTGCGATCGGCAGGCCGACGTCCGAGCAACGCTGGGGGTGACATTGACGGTCGCGGGACGCACCGTCGCCGGGCTCGACCACCTCGGCGGTGCGCTCGACCTGGTTCGTGACCCCCGCATGCGCGCGAAAGTGCTCATGCGGCGCGGCTATGCACTCACGGTCGTCCTAGGCCGTCACGCCGACGCTTCCCGCGACCTCGGACACGCCCTGGCCGGCTTCCGGAGGGCCGGCGACCCCGTCTGGGAGGCGCGCACCCTCAATCTGCAGGGCCTCGCCGAACTGGCTCAGGGCCGGCTGAAGACGGCGGAGCGCCTCGTGGTCCACGCCGAGGCGATCTTCATCAGCGAGAGCCAGGTGTTCGAAGCGGCGCAGGCGGTTCACAACCGCGGCTACATCGCCGCGCTCCGCGGCCACATGCCGCGCGCGCTCGCGCTGTACGGCCAGGCGGCAGAGGTGTACGGGTCGTGCGGCGTCGCCGTGGACGAACTCGTCGCCGACCAGTGTGCCGCGCTGATCAGCGCGGGCCTCGTCCAGGACGCCGTCGATGTGGTGAACCAGACCCTGGACCACGCGACGCTGCATCCGGCTGGCCGTGCCGAGTTGCTCCTCACCCGCGCCGGTGCCGAGTTCTCGCTCGGTCGCGCCGATGACGCCCTGACCAGTGCACGGGCCGCACGAACTCGATTCGCTCGGCAGGGCCGCGAGGTGTGGGCGCTACGCGCCGAGTTGACGACCTTACGGGCGCGCCACCAGTGCCGCCCGGTCACCCGCGCGCTGGTCGACGCGGCGGTGGATACCGGCCGTCGCCTCGAGGCGCTCGGGGAGCGCGACGCGCCACTGGCCTGGCTACTCGCCGGGCGTGCCGCCGCCGCCCTCGGTCTCGCCAGCGCACCCGACCTCCTCGATGCCGCCGCGACCTATCGGTATCGCTCCGCTGCTCTGGTCTCCACGACCGGCTGGCTCGCCCGCGCGCTCCGGCACGAGATCGACGGGACGCGGCGCGACATCCTCACCGCGTGCGGTCGAGGGCTCGACGTGCTCGAGGCGCATCGCGCCACCCTTGGCAGCGCCGAGCTGCGTGCGCTGGCCACCGTTCACGGCGAGGAGTTGGCGGCTCTCGCCCTGCGGCACGCCGCCGAGTCCTCACCGCGGACGCTGCTGCGCTGGGCGGAGCGCTGGCGCGCGGGTTCGGCGGTCGCGACCACGACGCCGGCCGGCGCCTCGGGGACCACGGCCCGGGCCGGACCGGCCGGCTCGGGCCAGGACGGCGAGATCGGTGACGTGCTGGCCGCCCTCCGCGCCAGCGAGCGACGGCTGGACGCGGCGCGGGCCGCCGGCGAACGGCTGCCGATGCTGCAGCGGGCGCACACCGGCCTCGAACAGCAGGTGCGCCGCTCCAGCCACCTACGGGCCGGCGACGGGGCGAGGGTGCCGCGGCTGGATGTCGACCAGTTGGTCGCCGACGTGGCGGATACCGGGGGGTCCTTCATCGAGTTGGTCGAGGCCGGTGATCGACTTCGAGCGCTCGTGGTCTCCGGTGGCGCAGTACGGGGTTTCGTCGTCGGCAGCAGCCGAGACGCCGAGCGGGCCGCCGACCTGGCGCGGTTCGTGCTGCATCAGGCGGCTCGTGGCAGACCGGTGGAGATCGGGCCGGTGGCGGCGCAGCTCGGCGCGGCCACGTTGGGCCGGGCCGTGAACGCGCTCGGCGAGGGGCCGGTGGTGATCTCGCCGACGAGCCGGCTGCACGCGGTCCCGTGGGCGATGGTTCCCGCGCTCGCCGAGCGTGCGGTGACCGTCGTTCCGTCCGCGGCCGTCTGGATGCGCTGCCGGGCGGCATCCTCGGCGGGACGCGGGCGGGTCCTGCATGCGGCATCGCCGGGGGGACACCGGCGGGTGCTGGTGGTCGGGCCCGGTCTGGACTCCGGAGGTGCCGAGGTTGACGTCCTGGCCGACCGGGACCCGGACGCCCAGGTGCTCCGCGACGGGTCGGCGACCGTCGACGCCTGTCTGGCTGCGCTTGACGGTGCGTCGACCGCGCACGTCGCGGCGCACGGCCGGTTCCGGCAGGACAATCCACTGTTCTCCGCGCTCCGGCTCGATGACGGCGCGCTCACCGTGCACGACTTGCAGCGCGTACGACGGGCTCCCCACCGGTTGGTGCTCTCGGCGTGCGAGTCCGGGGTGATGGCGCCGGTCGGCACTCGGGAGTTGCTGGGTCTGTCGAGCGCGCTGCTCGACCTGGGGACGGTCGGCATCGTGTCGAGCGTGGTGCCGGTCAACGACCGAGCGAGCGTGCCGTTGATGGTCGAGTTGCACGCCGCGCTGGACGACCTCGACGAGTTGGGCCCGGCCATGCAGCGGGCCCGCCGCGCGGTCCGCGACGAGCCGATGCTCGCGGCTACCGCGACTTCCTACCTCGCCGTTGGAGCGTGAACTGCCGGCCCTGGCCTCGGCGGGTTGGCGGCATCGGCGAGGCCAGGGCGGCTTCCTCAGATGGGGCTATCGGAGGTCGTCAGGGCCCGGACGCTCCGGCGCGGCCGGTCGCCCCGTCGGAGCTTCCCGACTGAGGCCGAACCAACTGACCGCGCTGCCGACGACGAGCAGGGCGGCACAGATCAGCATCGCGGCGCGGTAGCCGGCGGTCATCGCCTCGGGGTCGAGGTAGTCGTCGCCGGTCAGCCCGACGAGCGCCGGCAGGGCGGCCACCGCCAGGAGCGACCCGGCCCGGGCCACCGCGTTCGACACCCCGCTCGCGACGCCGGCGTACCGGTCGGGCGCAGCGGCGAGCACCGCGGCCGTCAGCGGCGACACCAGCAGCGCCAGCCCGAGCGAGAACACCACCATGCCGAGCAGCGCGGCGAGCCAGCCCGACCCCGTGCCGACCGGCAGCAACAACAGCACCCCGGCCGCGCACACGAGCGGGCCGGCCGTCATCGGGATGCGTGGCCCGATCCGCGCCGAGAGCGCCGCCGACCGCGACGACAGCAGCATCAGCACGATGGTGATCGGCAGCGCCGACAGCCCAGCCTCCAGCGCGCTCCACCCGGCGGCCTGCA
>JBOFJB010000014.1:0-5181 GCA_051650465.1 Dermatophilaceae bacterium
CCACCGGCATCGTCGGTGTCGTCGCGGATGCCGCGGTGCAGGTGGGGCTGTCGTCGGTGTCGGTGTGGGCGGCGGTGCCGCATTACGCCGGGCACAGCCCGTCGCCGAAGGCGAGCCTGGCGCTGGTCGGCCGGCTCGAGGAGTTGCTCGGCGCCTCGATCGGGCACGGCAACCTCGAGGAAGACGCCCGTGCCTGGGAGCGCGGCATCAACGAACTGGCCTCGTCGGACACCGAAGTCGCTCAGTATGTCGAGACCTTGGAGGAGGCGCAGGACACCGCCGAACTCCCCGAAGCCAGCGGCGACGCCATCGCCAAGGAGTTCGAGCGCTACCTCCGCCGCCGCGGAACCGACGACCAAGCCAGCGGATGACGCCCGGCCGTGTCACCTTGCGCAGATGTCGCACCGGTCGACTCCGCAGACGTCGTTGGGGAATCACCGTGACGTCGGCGTTCACCAGCGGATACCGAGGAGGCGGTCGATGCTGCGCGAGACCAGGCCCGGTGCGCGATCATCCGACTGGTCGCCGGCGAGCGTAGCGCCGCACCAGGAATCGACCGCCGCCAACGCGCCCGGAGTGTCGAGGTCGTCGGCCACCCGAGCCCGGATGGCCGAGATCGTGGCTGCCGCGTCGGCACCGCGATTCACCGCCAGCGCCGTTCGCCATCTGTCGAGCCGCGTGACCGCGGCGTCCAACAGGTCCGGTGTGTAGTCCCAGTCCTGGCGGTAGTGCCGCGAAAGTAGCAGCAGCCGGATCGCCATCGGCTCGACGCCGTCGGCGCGCAGTCGCGACACGAGCACCAAGTTGCCACGCGACTTGCTCATCTTCTCGCCCCCCAGGCCCACCATCGCCTGGTGCACGAAGTGGCGCGCGAACTCCGTGCCGCCGGTCAGGGCCATCGCCTGGACGGCGCTCATCTCGTGGTGCGGGAACACCAGGTCGGAGCCGCCGCCGTTGACGTCGAACGAGCGACCCAGGTGGTCGAGCGCGATGGCAGTGCACTCGACGTGCCACCCCGGGCGGCCGGCGCCGAGCACGTCATCGGGCCAGGAGGGCTCGCCGGGGCGCGCGGCGCGCCACAATAACGGGTCGAGCGGGTCACGCTTGCCGATCCGGTCGGGGTCGCCGCCGCGATCGGCGTACACCCCGAGCATGTCCTCGCGGCTCCAGCCCGAGACCGTGCCGAACGACGGTGTGGCCGCGACATCGAGATACACGTCGGCAGGTACGCTGCCCGGCTCGGACCCCACCGATCCCGCTCCGCCGGGCAGCGACGCCGCGGTGCGCACCGTGCCAGGAGCGGCACCGCTGGCGCCGGTCGTGCGGGCTTCATCCGGCACCGGCACGCGGTAGGCGGCGCCGAGATCGAGGAGGCGGCGCACGGCATCCGCGATCTGCGGCACCACCTCGGTGACCCCGACGAACTCGTCGGGTGGCAGCACGGCCAGCGCGGTCATGTCCTCGCGGAACAGCGCGATCTCGGCCGCCGCCAACTCGCGCCAGTCACGATTGTCATGGGCGGCGCGCTCGAGCAGAGGGTCGTCGACATCGGTGACGTTCTGCACGTAGCGCACCTGATGCCCTGCGTCACGCAGCGCCCGGCCGACGATGTCGAACGTGACATAGGTGGCGGCATGGCCGAGGTGGGTGGCGTCGTAGGGCGTGATGCCGCAGACATACATGCCGGCGACGTCGTCCGGCGAGACCGTGGCGAGTTCGCCGGTGCGTGCGTCGTGCAGCCGCAACGGCTCACCGTGACCGGGCACGGCAGGGACGAACGGTTCGGGCCACGACTTCACGGCGCGAGCCTACGGGCCGGCATCACCGGCGCCTCGACCACCCGGCCACCACGGCGCGGTGACTGAACGAGCGCGCGATACCGGTGCATCCGCTCGCTGGTGGCGAGAATGCGACGGTCTAGAACGCCGGCCACGGGATGGCGGGCCAACCCGGCTGTGGCAGTGGGAGAGTGCCATCGGCGAGCAGGGTCTCGACCCGGCCGACCAGCGCGGCCACCTCACGCCGAGTGAGCAACGATGCGAGTTCGCCGGGCAGGCCACCTCCGTCACCTTCGCGACCGCCGCAGAGTGCCTCGGCCAGCCGCTCAAGCCGCGCCCGGTCGGCATCCGAGATGGCCGTTCCGGCCCACCCCCAGAGCACGGTGCGCAGTTTGGGCTCCACGCCGAGGCTGACCCCGTGGTCGCAGCCGCGCACCCGGCCGCCGGCGCAGATGACGTGGCTGCCCTTGCGGTCGGAGTTGTTCAGCGCCGCGTCGAGCACCGCCACGGTGCGTACCCCGGGGTCGGGGCTGTGCGACACCACCACCGGCTGCCCGGTGGGCGTCTCCCCCTCGAGCACCACCAGCCAGCCGTCACGGACCGCAGCCGGTGGGGTGACGTCGACCAGCGGCTCCGCTTCGTCATCGACCGGACCCACCCACAACTGCACGCTGCCCGGACCGAGCGGGCCGTCGCGCACGACGGTTGGCGGCACCACGCCAAACCCACCGGCCTCGCTCACCAACCAGGCAGCCCGCTCCCGCGCGACCAGCGTGCCGTCGGGGTAGTCCCACAGCGGGCGCTCGGTGGCCTCCGGCTTGTGGATGACGAGCGCCTCCTCAGTGCCGTCGCGCACCGTGCAGAGCAACGCGCCGTTAGATGAGCCAGCGACCCGCCCGACCGGGGTGAGCGTTCCCCGGGCGAGCAGGTTCTCGAGGTCAGCGTCGGTACCCGTTGGCACGAGCGCAGATGTGGCCGGTGGGGTCGAGCGGCTGTCCGCAGAACGGGCAGGCGGGCCGCCCGGCGCCGAGGACTGCTGCGCAGCGCCGAGCGAAGGCCCGAGCCGCAGTGGGGTCGAGCACGACACGCAACGTCTGCATCCCGGCGTCGCCGGCCTCGTCGGGGTCCTGATCATGCGCCTCGATGACGACCACCGCGCGCTGGGCGTCCCACGCCAGGCTGAGCGTGTCGACGCGGAAGTCGTCGTCGATCGGAGTGCCGAGGGGGTCGGTGTCGCCACTGCCACCAGGCTCCTCGGCGACCCCCGCGGCATGTGCGTCGAGCAGATCATTGACCCGGTCGGCGAGCACGCTGACCTGGACCTTCTCGAGCGAGACGGAGACCAGCCGCCCTGCGCCGCTCGCCTGGAGGAAGAACGTGCGACCGCCGGGCGGGCCGACGGTGCCGGCGACGAACCGCTCCGGCGGGTCGAACTCGGTGGACGGCATGACTCACACCTTAGAACGGCCGGCACGAGGGGGAACGCGCGGCCGGGCCGGTTCCGGCGCCTGACCGGTACGGCGGTGGACCAGCCGTGGCACACCTGCGGGCGACGGCGACAACGACACCGGCGCGAGGGGACGGGCGCACTCAGATTGAGAACCCGGCAGGCAGTTCCAGCCGGTGAGCGGCGAGCAGGTAGGTGTCGCCGAGCAGCGTCCGAGTCGGCGCGTCAGCGACCACGGTGCCGCCCGACAGCACCACTGAGCGCTCACACAGTTCGAGGGCGTACGGCAGGTCGTGGGTGACCAGCACGATGGTGACCGCCAGACCACGGAGGATGTCGGCCAGTTCACGCCGCGACGCCGGGTCGAGGTTGGCCGATGGCTCGTCGAGCACCAGGACGTCGGGGCGCATGGCGAGAACGGTGGCGATGGCGACCCGGCGTCGCTGACCGAAGGAAAGGTGGTGTGGCGCGCGCTCGGCGAGGTCACCGACCCCCACCAACGACAGTGCCTCCGCGACCCGCCGGTCGAGTTCCGCGCCGCGCAGACCGAGGTTGGCCGGCCCGAACGCCACGTCATCCCGCACCGAGGGCATGAACAACTGGTCGTCGGGGTCCTGGAACACGACGCCGACCCGGCGCCGCACCTCGAGCAGGTTCTCCCGGACGACCGGGATTCCCGACACCTCGACCGTGCCGCGTTCCGGCGTGAGGATGCCGTTGAGGTGCAGCACCAGCGTGGTCTTCCCGGCACCGTTCGGCCCGAGCAGGGCGACCCGCTCCCCGGGGTGCACGTGCAGGTCCACCCCGTGCAGGGCCTGGTGTCCCCCGGGGTAGTGGTAGGCAACGCCGCGGACGTCGATGACGGGGACGCTCACGACAGCCGGGCCGCCATCGATGCGAGGGCCGCGACCGCAGCCGGCGTGAGGGCCAGGGCCCACTGTGCTGGGCGCGCCGTGAGCGGGTCGGTGACCGGCAGCCGACCGGACCAGCCCCGACTGAGCATGGCCAGATGCACCCGTTCGCCCCGCTCGAAGGTACGGATGAAGAGCGCGCCGGTGCCGGCCGCGAGCACCGGCCAGGCTCGTGGTGACCGAGCGACGAACCCGCGCGACGCGCGCGCGACCCGCATGCGGCGTACCTGGTCGAGAACCACGTCGACGTACCGCACCATCGAACTCGCGATGAGCACGAGCGCGTCGGGGACTCGGAGATGCTGGAGTGCCCGGAGCAGATCGCGGGGGCGGGTGGTCACCGCGTACGCGACCGCGGCGAGGACACCGCAGGTGCCCTTGAGCAGTAGTGCGACCGCGGCGTCGAGCCCGGGCCGCGAGACGGTGACCGGGCCGAACTCGACCTGGGGCCCGGTGGCGACGAACGGCAGCGCGACCGCGAACACGGCGAACGGCACCTCGACGGCAAGCCGCGCCGCGAGATGGCGCACCGGTACGCGGGTGCTCAGCACCACGGCCAGCGCTACGGCCAGCAACCCCAGGAGGGCTCCGCGCTCAGGCGCTGGTACCGACACGACGAGGATGACGAACACGAGGAGGCCGACAAGTTTGGCGTGCGGCGGCATCCGATGGAGCAGGGTGCCGCCCTCGATGTGCAGGTGTGCCCGGTGGCCCGCGCCCACCTCAGCCCCTGCGGCGGGACAGGCGTTGCAGCACGAGCACGAGCCCAGCCATGACAAGCCCGGTGGCGAGCACCCCGACGGCGCCGGCCAGACCGCCCGAAAGCCGGGCGTTCTCGACGCCGCTGACCCCATAGTCGGCGAGCGGCGACCCCGCCGTTGCGGACTCCTCCGCAGAGTCGACGAAGCCCGCGCTCCCGGCGACGTACTCGAGGCCGTCAGGGTGGCCGGAGGCGTAGAACGACAACCCAACGGCGAGCAGCAGACTCACCGCCAGCCCGGCGAGAACGAGGCGACGAATCGGCGTCCGCGGCGCCGCGGACGCC
>JBOFJB010000015.1:0-2529 GCA_051650465.1 Dermatophilaceae bacterium
CTGGACCCAGCTCGCGCCATCCGGGCCGTCGAGCAGATCTCGCGGCGCCGGCGTACGCCACCGCTACAGCCCGCCGCCATCCTGGAGACCCTAGGTCGGCTTTACGGCATGAGCGCCACGGTGGAGGTCCTCATCCCGTACCTCGAGCCGTGAGCGTCACCCGCTAGGCACCAGCAGTCGACTGGCCCACCTCACACTCCGGCACGCGGCCAAGGTGACCCACCGGTGTGTTCGGTGAGCCAGGCGACGAGGGCACGCACCTCGCGCCAGTCGGCGCGCACCTGCTCGACCACCTCCGCGGCGTCGAGCCACTCGGGCTCTCCGTGCGGGCGGCTCACGACCAGGCTCTTGTGCCGCATCAGCTCGAGCCGGGGGTGGTCGGCGGGCACCCCCCGCGGACGAGTCGCGACGCGCGCCCCGCCGATCACGAATCCCGTTGCGGTGAGGGCCGCCACGATGCCCCGCAGCGTCTCTCCGGTGGTGTCGTCGTCGATCGCGGCACGTAGCCGGGTGAGGGCACCCGCCGAGTCGGGGTAGAACCCGCCGCCGGTGAGCAGGCCGTCGGCATCGACCTGGACGTAGTAGCCGATGCCGGGGTCGACCTCGACGAGCGCGCCCTGGTGGTTCTTGTAGGGCGACTTGTCCTTGGTGAAGCGCACGTCGCGGTACGGACGGTAGACGCGCCCCGCACCGAACTCGTCCTCGAGAGCGTCGAGCAGCAGCTCCATCGGTTCACGCACCGACACGTGGTAGCGCTCCCGGTTGGTCTCCCACCATTCCCGGTTGCCCGGACCTGCCGTGAGCTCGGCATAGAACGCCACCGCGTCATGCGGGATGCCGCCACTCGTCATACCGACCATCCTCGCCGACGGCGAGCTCGGGCCGGGCGGCGTCGCCCGTTCAACCGTTCGCGAGGAACGCCGCCACCTCTGCCTCGTACAGCGCGCCGGGGTCGTCGACCATCTGGCCGAGGTGTCCGTGCAGCTCGAGGGTGAGGACGCCGTGCAACCGGGTCCACAGCCGCACCGCGGTGACGAGCGCGTCATCCGGGAACCCACGGTCGGCCAGCACCTCCGCCCACGGCGGTGCCGGAGCCGAGCCTCCTGCTCCTCGCGGAAGGCGAGCGGCGGCCGCCACCAGGGGGATGAAGCCCCGCACCGCGACCTCGCGCGTCGCCTCCGGAGGGGCGGAGTAGCCGGGCACCGGTGTGCCGAGCAACAGCTCGTACAGCTCCGGGTTGGCCAGCGCCCAGGCACGGTAGGCGCCGGCGAGACGCCGCACGTCGTCGGCCGGATCGCCGGTGTCGGCGACCGCCGTGGTGATCGCTTCGGCGAAGTCGGCGTACGCGTCGACCAGAAGCTCGGTGAGCAGGGCGTCGCGCGACGCGTAGTACCGGTACAGCGACGGACCGGCCATGCCGAGCTCCTTGGCCAGGGCATTGAACGAGAGGCCGCCGGCTCCGCCGTTCTCCCGGATCCGTCGAACGGCGAGACCCTTGATCTCGGCGAGAGTCTGCTCGCGGTAACGCGAGCGGCGACTCGGTGGACCCGATGGACGTGGCGGACTCGGTGTCATGACGGAAATCTTGACAGGCTCTTGCTCGTGCGACAATCTGTAGCTAGAAGATATCGCAAAGACAAGAGCATCTAGGAGCAACGATGGACACCAGTTCACTCACCGCAGGTCGGCTGTACGCCGGGTCCGACGAGCACGCCCGTCGGGTTGACGCCAACGACGCCGATGTCGCGCCTCCCCGGGCCGAGACCGCAGCAGACCTCCGTCGCCCTGGTCGGCTCCGGCGGTGGGGCACCCGCACGCTCGCCGGGGTCGGAGCACTTGCCCTGGTGGGCGTCGGCGTCGGCGCCGTCGCCGACTTCCGCGACTTCGACCGCACATCGGGTGGCTACGAGGCGCCCTACACGGGCTGGACCGGTACACCCGTCGACTGGCAGGCCGGCATCACCACCGAGACCGGCTTCATCAAGCCCGGGCACGTCCTCGACGTGCATCTCGACTGCACCAGCGGCATGGTCTCGTTCGGCACCTTCGGAACCGGGCTCACGGTCGACTGGCGGACGGTCAGCCCCCGCGCGATCGCCGTACACAAGCCTCGGGAAGCCTGCCGCGCACAGGGATTCACGCCGCAGTTCTGACGAGCACCTCGTCCACGATGCGAAGCCGCCCTGTTGACAAGAGAGCCCCAAACGGGGTGGCCGCCGAACACGACATCTCAGCATCGGAGTAGGCAGATGAACCGCAAGTCCATAGTCTCGATCGGGGTGATCGTGACCCCCGGCATGGGAGGCGGTACCGCCTACGCCACCGGCCGGGCTACGACCTCCGTCCCACGGGCCACTACACAGCAGGCCCCTGACAACGACCGCTCGGCGACCCACCGTCAGCTCGCCGACACGGAACATCACCACCCCAAGCGGCACGCCGGGCGGAACCATCAACGTCTCTGGTAAGGGGTGTCCGGTCCCTCGACCGTAGATCACGGCTCGCGGATGCCGTGCGCCACTCCACGTG
>JBOFJB010000016.1:0-2014 GCA_051650465.1 Dermatophilaceae bacterium
GGCTCGATGCCCGTGGTGTCGCAATCCATCATGAAGCCGATGGTGTTGTGGCTGACGAACCCGCCCGCGACATAGGTGACGTTCGACGGCACCGACAGGTCGTACGTCGGCTGCACCCCGCCATCCTCGTTCGCGGCAACCGCCTCGTAGACATAGCCGAGTGCATGCTCAACCCGAGCATCACCGGTCGCCGCGAGCACCCGAGTCGCGAGGTCGCGGCTGAGCCCGACCCCACGGGCCACGCCCTGCTGCACCAACTGGCGCAACTCGTGGCCAATCGGCACGATCTCCTGCCACACCTCGCGCGGCAGGTGAATGCGGTCGCGGTTGCCTGCCTGAGCCGACGCGGTCGTGGCAAGGAGCGCCGCCTTGCGGCCGCCCATGAAGCCGACCCGGGTGCCGAACGCGATCGCGTGCCGGATGTTGCGCACCCGCACCTGGTGCGACGTGCCGCCCCATCCGCTCTGCGACTGCCGCGTCGTGGTGGGGAAACCGAGAGTCAGCATCAGCGTGCGCACCTCGGCCGCGAACGACTCCGAGGCGGTCGCCACGTTGGGCACGCCCTGCAGCACCGTGCCGTCGGCCTCGAACAGACCCCGCAGGAACGCCGCGTAGACGCTCGCGTCGTTGGTCTCGAGTACCGCGGACGGCACCCGAGGCGTCCAACCCTTGCCGGAGTGATCCACACCCGGCAGGTTTTTCGCGAAGCCGGCGGCCTGCCACCAGCGCGCGAGCCGCACCGACTGCAGGGTGACCTCCTGGTACCCCTGCTGGGCGCTCACCACCGGAGCCAGGTTGAACAGGCCCTTCCCGAGCACGGTCAGCCGGTCGACGACATCCGTGTCGGTGTCCGCGACGCACAGGCGAATTCCCTTGGCGTGCAACGATCCATCGCCCATGAAGTACCCGACCAGTTCGGCGAGCTCGGCGTCGACCTGCTCGGGCACGACGACCTCGCGGTCCCCGGCGTAGTACGCCTGGTCGAGCACCGGCAGCGGCACCCGGCGCGGCTCGCCGACGAGCGTGCCCAACTGCACCGGCACCACGTCGCCCGGGGCGACCTCGGCCATCCGCCGCCACACCCACTCCCCGGTCGAGGAGTCGACGACCTTGACGCGATGCGCCAGAGTGCCCTGGATGCGGTAGCCACCCTCGGTGACCACGCGACGGGTTGGCTCCTCGCCGTTCACGAAGAACTTCGTGGCCACCTGCTCGCCGTCGTCGGTGGAGACGCGTAGATCGAGGTCCTGCCACTTCTCGCCCCACACATCGCCGAGCTCGGCGAGGCGGGTCAGGCCACGGTCTGTGGTGACCAGGGTGTCGCCGGTGAGACACCCGGTCGGGGCGAGCACCGACGCCTGCGCGTTGCGATAGCCGTTTGTCTCCCCCACCGTGATCACGGCATCCCAGGCCTTGGTCGCGACCTGGTGGATGTCCTTGTCCATCGTCGACAGGGTGCGCACCGCGTCGTTCGCTGCGGCGTGCTTGCGCATCACCCGGCGGTGCGCGTCGGCGTTGCGGGCGTACCCGGCGTACGGGCCGACCACCCCGGCGAGTTCGGCGGAACGCTTATACGCCGCGCCGGTGAGTAGCGACGTGATGGATGCCGCCAGCGCCCGCCCGCCCTCGGAGTCGTACCCGTGGCCGGTGGCCATGAGCAGCGCACCGAGGTTGGCGTAGCCGATGCCGAGCTGACGGTAGTCGCGCGTGGTGACCCCGATGGCCTCGGTCGGGAAGTCGGCGAAACAGATCGAGATGTCCATCGCAGTGATCACGAGCTCGACCACCTGCTGGAACTGCACCGCGTCGAACGTCTCGTCATCGCGCAGGAACTTGAGCAGGTTCAGGCTCGCCAGGTTGCACGACGAATTGTCGAGCGACATGTATTCCGAGCAGTTCGACACGACGACGCCGCTGACGATGTACGAGTGGTTGCGCGGCTCGGTGAGGTTGTAGGTGGTCTCGTATCCGATCGACGCCCGGGAGCGAAGCCGCACGGTCTCGCGCACTGTGT
>JBOFJB010000017.1:0-1562 GCA_051650465.1 Dermatophilaceae bacterium
TCGGTCGTGACCGGAGCGCCGAAGGTGACCCAGGAGAAGCGGGTGCCCAGGGTCACCTCCGGCCAGGTGCCCGACCGGTGCCGCACGCGACGGGCGTTGCCGTAGTAGGTGCTCCATCGGTCGGGTCGCACCAGCCACGACCACACCTCGTCCGGGGCGGCCCTGCTGCGACCGGTGTTGACGACGTGTACGTCGGCACCGGGCGGCTCGTGGCCGGTCGGCCAGCGGGTATCGCTCACTGGGCCAGTCTGCTCCATCTGCGACCCACTCGCACGGGCGGCCCCGTGGTTCCGGCACGAGCCGGATGACGTGGACGTCGGCGTACCAGCGGTTCTGCCGACCCCCGGGTGACGGACACGAGCGCCCCGGACGCGAGGGAGCCGGCCGCATCCCATACTCGAGCAGGGCGGCGTCATCGATGAGGTACACCGTTGTGGTGCAGCGCGTTTTGTCGTGAACCGACCGGGTACCCACGGAGTCGACCATCCGGGGACGACCGGGTGCCGACGAAAGGACGTGGTGTCCATGACCACCGACACACACACCGGCGGTGCCACGACCGGTACCGGCTCGAGTACCGGCGCCGCCGTGGACCAGGGCAAGCAGTCCGCCTCGCAGGTCGCCGGGACGGCAGCCGACGCGGCGCGCGACGTGGGTCGCGAGACCCGTCGCCAGACCCGCCAGCTGGTCGACCAGACCCGCGGCGAGCTGCGCCAGCAGGCGGGGCAGCAGCAGGAGCGGCTGGCGAGCGGGCTGCGCTCGCTCGGCGACGAGCTGCGCTCGATGGCAGGATCCGGGACCGAGGGCAGCACCGCCCACTCGCTCGTCGACGATGCGGCCCACCGGGTCGGCGACCTCGCCTCGTGGCTCGAGCACCGCGACCCCGGCTCGGTTCTCGACGAGGCTCGCCACTTCGCGCGGCGCAGGCCGGGGACGTTTCTCGCTGCCGCTGCCGCCGTCGGCTTCCTCGGTGGTCGACTCAGCCGTGGGCTCGTCGACGAGGCCCGAGAGGACTCTCCGGCGGGCTTCGACAGCACGGCCGGTGCGCCGACCGGCACCACGTCGGGCGGTGCGGCGTCCGAGAACGGCGGTATCCCGTCGTTGGGTTCCTTGTCCGACGGCGCCGCCCTGTCGACCTCCGGGACCGCCGCGTTGAGCACGGCGTCGGAGTCGGGTGACCCGATGCCGGGCATCGACCCCGACCCGGTGCCCGGCGAGGTGCCCGGCACACCGCGTAGCGGTTCGCCGAGCCAGCCCACATCGCCGACCGGTGATGTCGGTGAGCCGCGCATCGCCCGGCCGAGCGCGCCCGACGGCACCCCGACGCCGATCCGGTCCGACGGCACGCTCGGCGTGCCCGGCGCCCGCGGCGACGCTGGGGGAACCTCATGAGCGGCACCGCCTCGGACGCCACCGGCACGCGCCCTCAGCCCTCGCTGCGGTCGGTCGGCGAGCTGCTCGGGGACATCTCCGGAGACATGTCGACCCTGGTCCGTCAGGAGATGGCGCTGGCCAAGGCCGAGGTCAAGGAGTCGGCGAGCAACGCCGGCCAGGGTGTCGGC
>JBOFJB010000018.1:0-2345 GCA_051650465.1 Dermatophilaceae bacterium
GAGCGGGCCAGCAGGGCGCGCACGAAGACGTCCTGGATGTCGGCCGGGGTGTTCGCGATGTACGACGTGCCGCCGGTGGCCTTCGAGATGGCCTGCAGGTCGGTGGGGTCGGCCTCGCCCATGCCGATGGTGACGATGCGCACCGGGCGGTCGGCCCGCTTCGTCGCCTCGATCCGCTGCAGCAGCTGGGCCAGCGTCAGCCCACCACCGGGGTCGTCGTTCTCGCCGTCGGTGAGGATGACGACCGAGTTCACGTACGAGTCGTCGTACTCGGCGACCATGCGCGTGTACGCCGCGAAGGCGGTGTCGTAGAGGCCGGTGTCGCCGCCGAGTCGGCTCGGGATGGTGCGCACCTGTCGCTCCAGCTGCTGGCGCCAGGTGCGGCCCTGGGACTCGCTGTCGAGCCGGCGCACCGGGAGCAGCTGGGCATGGTCGACACCCCGCCCGCCCCGGTCGGTGGAGAAGATCCAGGTCCCCACCGCGCTGCCGGCGGGGAGCGTGCGCAGGGCCGTGATGGATGCCTCCTCCAGGACCTTCGCGCGGGTCAGCCCCCCGGTGCCGGGAGCGGGGTACTTCATCGAGCCCGACACGTCGAGCACTGCGAGCATGCGGCTGTCGGTGCGCAGCACGTCCCACTGCTCGAGCGCAGCCGCCCGAGCGTCCCGACCAGGGAGGGGCTGGTCGGTGTAGCCCGGCGCCGCGACACCGTCGAGCGTCGGCCCGCTGCCGGTCCCGACCCGGAACCCGGCGTCACCGAGGCGCGCACGGGCGGCATCCGAGCGCATGGCCTGCAGTGCGACGCCGGCGCGTTCGGCGAGGTCGGGGTCGAGGCCGGTGCGCACCAGCCACGGGTAGTCGAGGCTCATCGTGCCGGCGGCGGGCAGCCACCCACGGACGACTTGCGGCCGGGTCTCGGCGAAGGCCGCCACGGCCTGCTCGGATGCCGGGAACGGCACCGTCCTCGACGGCGCCCCGGCGGCGGCGTCGAAGAGCTGCGCCGAGGTCGACGCGGCGAACCGGGAGGCGAAGACGAGCCGACCGGCGGTCGCGATGTCGATGTCGGGCGCGCCGAGCCGGGAGGAGTAGTAGGCGAGCCGGCTCGCGATGTCCTTGTCGGGATCGGCCATGCGCACGGCGCCGGTGCCGTTGACGACGGCTCCCCACGACGCGGGCACCTCGGTGACCTCGCCGACGCCCCCGGTCGGTGACACGAGCACCACCGGGCTGGTGGCGACCGACCCGTCGGCCGCCCATCCGCCGGGCGCGGTGGGCAGCTGCCCGGATCCGGTGAGCGCGTCGAGCCAGGCGCTGGAGTCGGGGACCCACACGTCGGGCACCCGGCCGGCGGCGATCTGCTGGACGGCGACCGCGCTCGAGGCCGACTCGACCTCGGCCACCCGGCATCCGTCCCGGCGCACCGAGCCGAGCGTGACGCGCGCCGCGGTGGCCAGCTCGGTGGCGACGAGCACGGTGAGCGGCTCGGCGCAACCGGCATCGGTGTCCGCCGCGGCGGGCCCGGCCGCTCGCCACCACACCACACCACCGGCAGCGAGGGAGACGGCGAGGACGGGGACGAGGAGAAGGGCGAGCCGGCGGCTCATCGGTCGGGCGTGACGCCCCTGCGTGTGACGGCCCATGGTGATCGGTCGGGAGACTCCGGGGTCAGTCGTCGTCCTTGGGGAGCGCGAGGTTGAGCGCCCAGGAGACGAGGGTGATGATCAGGGCCGCCAGGACGGCATCCCAGAAGAAGTCGTCGACGGTGAACGCCAGGCCGAGCGGCTCGCTGAGCCAGGCGGTGATCTGCAGCATGAACGCGTTGACGACGAAGGTGAACAACCCCAGCGTGAGCACGATGAGGGGGAACGAGAAGAACTTGGCGATCGGGGCGACCACGGCGTTGATCGCCCCGAAGAGCAGCGCCACCAGCACGATGGTCAGCAGCCGCGAGCCGAGTGAGGTGTCGTCCTCGGCGAGGTCGACCCCGTCGACCACGAGTGCGGCCACCCACAGGGCGACGGCGTTGACACCGATGCGGAGCAGGATTGCTTTCACAATGCGGCATTCTGGCAGATGGTGTAGAGGATGCCGTCCGGCGCTGTCGCCCGGATCCCGGCGCCGGGATCCAGGATCCCCGATCCCCGGGTCCCGGATCCAGGATCCCCGGGCCCGACCGCCGGCTCTCGGATCGGGGCGCGCGGACCGCACCCACGCGGTCCAGGAGTGGTCGGCGGCCCGCAGCCCTGCACCTGCGCCGCTCGTACAGTGGGGGGATGACGGACTCCGTGCGGCTGCGAGCCGCCCTCGGCGGGTTGCCCTCCTACCGACCGGGTCGGGTCGCGGCGTCT
>JBOFJB010000019.1:0-3557 GCA_051650465.1 Dermatophilaceae bacterium
CGTACAGGCCCGCCGCGGCGAGGATGCCGACCTGGCGCATCCCCCCGCCGTAACGCTTGCGCCAGACCCGCGCCCGCGTCATCCGTTCCGCAGAGCCGACGAGCACCGACCCGACCGGCGCGCCGAGCCCCTTCGACAGACACACCGACACGGTGTCGAACTCGGTGCCGTATGCGTCGAGTGCGACCCCAGACGCGATGTGGGCGTTCCACAACCGCGCACCGTCGAGGTGCAGCGCCACCCCGGCCGCCGACGTCGCCGCCCGCACCTCCCGGATGACGTCCAGCGGCTGCACCGTGCCACCGCCGAAGTTGTGAGTGTTCTCCACGACGACGAGCGCGGTCTCGACCTGGTACGGCCCGACCCCGGTGGTGACGAGCGACAACGGACCGTCGGAACGCAGCAACCCGCGCTCGCTCGGCCAGGACCGGCTGGTGACGCCCGAGAACGCCGCCGCCGCGCCCAACTCGGCACGCAGCACGTGCGCCTGCTGGTCGGCGAGCAACTCCTGCCCGGGCGCAGCATGCAGCCGCACCCCCAACTGGTTGGCCATCGAACCGCTCGGGGTGAACAGCCCTGCCTCGTGCCCGAGCATCCCGGCGACCCGCTCCTCGAGTTCGCGGACCGTGGGGTCCTCGCCGAACACGTCGTCGCCGACCGGGGCCGCCACCATCGCCGCGCGCATCGCCGACGTGGGCTGGGTGACCGTGTCGGAGAGGAGGTCGGCGGCAGGCGTCATCCGCTCAGTCCGTGGTGAGCATCTCGGCGACGAGGAATGCGAGCTCCAGGCTCTGCTGGTGATTCAGCCGGGGGTCACACACCGACTCGTAGCGGCGGTTGAGATCCGCGTCGAGGATCTTCTCCGACCCGCCGAGACACTCGGTGACGTCGTTGCCGGTGAGTTCGACGTGGATGCCGCCCGGATGTGTGCCGAGTCCACGGTG
The DNA here is from genome assembly GCA_051650465.1 of Dermatophilaceae bacterium. Lineage (GTDB taxonomy): Bacteria > Actinomycetota > Actinomycetes > Actinomycetales > Dermatophilaceae > JBOFLG01. The sequence goes on from JBOFJB010000019.1 coordinate 945, forward strand.
CACTTCGAAGAAGCCGCGCACCTCGTCGACGACATCATCGAAGTCGCGGGTCTTGTACCCCGACGCCGACTCGAAGGTGTTGCCGTGCATCGGGTCGCACACCCAACTGACCGGGGCACCTGACGCGGTGACCTTCTCGACGATCGCCGGCAGTGCGTCGCGGACCCGACCTGCCCCCATCCTCGTGATGAAGGTCAGGCGGCCCGGCTCACGACCCGGATCGACGATGTCGATGATGCGGAGCAGGTCGTCCACATCGGCACCGGCGGACACCTTCACGCCCACCGGGTTCCGGACGCGGGCAACGAAGTCGACGTGCGCCCCGTCGACCGCGCGAGTGCGCTCACCGACCCAGACGAAATGGCCAGAGGTGTCGTACAACTCACCAGTGCGGGAGTCGACCCGGGTCAACGGCCGTTCGTAGTCGAGCACCAGTGCCTCGTGCGCGGAGAAGAACTCGGTGCTGCGCATGGCGTCGAAGTCCGCGCCACACGCCTGCATGAACTTCATCGCCTTGTCGATGTCGCGAGCAAGCCGCTCATAGCGGGAGTTCGCGGCGTTGGCGACGAAGCCCTTGTTCCAGTCGTGGACGTGCCGCAGGTCGGCGAACCCGCCGGTGGTGAAGGCGCGCACCAAGTTCAGCGTCGCACTGCTCGCGTGGTACGCCCGCACGAGCCGCTGCGGGTCGGGTCGGCGGGCCGCAGCGGTGAACTCGAAGTCGTTGACGATGTCGCCGCGGTAGGCCGGCAGCGTCACACCCTCGCGAGTCTCGGTTCCGCTGCTGCGCGGCTTGGCGTACTGGCCTGCCATCCGACCGACCTTGACGACCGGGAGCGACGCCCCGTAAGTAAGCACCGCCGCCATCTGCAGGATGGTCTTCACCCGATCACGGATGTTGTCGGCTGTTGCCGACGCGAATGTCTCGGCACAATCACCGCCCTGGAGAACGAACGCTTTACCCTCCGCGACCGCCGCCATCCGCTGACGCAGGACGTCGCACTCGCCGGCGAACACTAGCGGTGGGTAACTCGCCAACGTCGCCACCGCGTCGTCGAGGCCGCTCCCGTGAGGCCACTGCGGCTGTTGGGCGGCCGGGAGTCCGGCGTTGGCGGAAAGCCGGGCGGCGGGGTCCTCAGCGGTGATCGCACTCACGGTGGCCAAGGATACGTGCGAGCCGTTCTCGCCGGGCCTCCCGGTCGGATGACGGTCAGCCGGCCGCGCGGATGACGGCTCGCCGCCCCAGATGACGGACCGTCATCCAGGCGCACCGTCATCCTCGAGACCCCGGGCCAACGCGAAACGGACGAGTTCGACCCGGTTGTGCAGGTGGAGCTTCCCGAGGGTGTTCTGCACATGGTTCTGGACAGTGCGGTGCGAGAGGAAAAGCTCCGCCGCGATCTCCTTGTACGACATGCCCGTGGCTACCAGCCGGAGAACCTCGGTCTCGCGTGCGGTGAGTTCGGGGATCGGCCGCTCGCGAGCGCCGTTCTGGTCCTGGTCGGGGTCCGGCTCACTCGCCAGCCGACGGAACTCACCGAGCACCAGACCGGCGAGCCCCGGCGTGAATACCGCCTCGCCTCGGGCCGTGGCGAGCACCGCGTCGATGATCTCGTCGGCAGAGGCCGACTTGACGAGATAGCCAGTGGCGCCGGCCTTGATCGCGGCCAGCACATCGTGCTGCTCGCCACTCGCGGAGAGGATGAGCACGCGAGTCGATAGATCGCTGAGACCATGACAGACCTCGTCGCCACGCAGCCCCGGCAGGTTGAGGTCGAGGACCACGACGTCTGGCCGAGTGGCCCGGGCTCGGCGCACCGCGGCCGGCCCGTCGACCGCGGTGGCGACGACAGTCACCCCCCGATCGACGAGGTCCCGTTCGAGCGCCGTCAGCCACAACGGATGGTCATCGGCGACGAGCACGCTCGGTAGAGCGTTCGGTTGCCCGGACGCTGCTGGCTCAGAGGTCATCGGCGGTCCAGCGGGACGCGGGGAATCGTGATGCGCACGGTGCATCCTGCACCGGGACGCGTGGTCCAGATCGCCGAACCGCCGAGATCCTCGATTCGCCCACGGATCGAGGCGCTGACCCCGAGCCGCCCTTCGGCGACGGCGTCGACCAGCCGGGCCGGGTCGGCGCCCACCCCATCGTCGCGCACGGTGAGTTCGACCGCGTCGGCGTCACCCTCGAGCAGCACCCACGAACTGGCCCGTGCACCGGCATGGCGCGCGACGTTGTCGAGGGCGGCGCCCAGCGCCGCGGCGATCTCGATGACCACACCGGGATCGACGAGCACTGGTTCGGCCGGCAGCGAGATATGGACACCAGGACCCTCGACCGCGGTCACGGCGATGCGGAGGTCGACCTCGGCCCCCTCTTCGCCGTGCAGGTCACCAGGTGGGGACGTGCTGGGTGCGCCGGTTCCCGACACGAAGCGCCGAAGCGCCCGTTCCTGGTCCCCGGCCAGCCCGGCCAGCTCGGCGGCGGGGCCGGCCAACTCGTTACCGCGGCGATGGATGTAGGACAACGACTGGAGCACGCCGTCATGCACGACCCGGGCGATCCGTTCACGCTCGTTCAGGCGCTCCCGCTCAAGTTTCACCTGCGTCTCGCGG
>JBOFJB010000020.1:0-2941 GCA_051650465.1 Dermatophilaceae bacterium
GCCCGGTGCGTTCGCTCACCACGGCACCGCAGGGGTTCGAGGGCGAGGGCTTCCCGGTGCGCCGCGCCTTCGCCGGAGTCGACCTCGCCGCGCTCGACCCCTTCATCCACATGGACCAGATGGGTGAGGTGGAGTACGCCCCAGGTGAGCCCAAGGGCACCGCGTGGCACCCGCACCGCGGGTTCGAGACCGTCACCTACATCATCGACGGCACGTTCGTGCACCGTGACAGCCAGGGTGGCGGCGGCACCATCACCAACGGTGACACCCAGTGGATGACGGCCGGTTCCGGCCTGCTGCACATCGAGGTGCCGCCGGAGGAACTCGTCATCAGTGGCGGCCTGTTCCACGGGCTCCAGTTGTGGGTGAACCTGCCGCGGGCGCAGAAGATGTCGCCGCCGCGCTACCAGGACATCCGTGGCGGCGAGGTCGCGCTGCTCGCCAGCCCCGACGGCGGCGCGCTGGTTCGGGTGATCGCGGGCGAACTCGACGGCCACGCGGGGCCCGGAATCACCCACACGCCGATCACCGCGCTGCACGCCACACTCGCGCCCGGCGCTCGGGTACGCCTGCCGTGGGACCCCGGCCACAATGCGCTCGTCTACGCGCTGAACGGCGACGGCACCGTGGGGCCCGACCGTCGCCCGATCCGGATGGGCCAGCTCGCGGTGCTCGGCGCGGGCGACGTCGTCGAGGTCGGTGCCGGCGAGACGCAGGAGTCGCGCAGCCCGAGCCTGGACCTCTACATCCTCGGCGGGCGCCCGATCCGCGAGCCGGTCGCCGCTCACGGCCCGTTCGTCATGAACACCAGGGCCGAGCTCGTGCAGGCCTTCGAGGACTTCCAGGCCGGCCGGCTCGGCACCATTCCCGCCGAGCCGCACCCCGGCCACGATGTGCTCTGAGCACGCCCGCGGGGGTCAGCGGGGACGGGCACGTCATCCGGGAACACGTTGACCCGACGTGATGACGGGAGACGTTCTCGGATGCGGCCCGGCCACCGCGCGTGAGCGCTCGGTCAGCGCTTCTCGCAGGCGATGCCGTCCTTGTCGCGGTCGAGGCCCTTGTTGGCGCGCATCGCCTCGGCGTAGCGCGCGTCACTGCGGGTGAAGGTGGCCACCGGCCTGCCCGAGGTCCGGTCGCGGGCGGTCTTCTTGCCGACCCCGTGCGGGTACTTCTTGTTGACGGCGGTGCAGTTCTTCCACTGTGCGGGTACGGCCGAGGCCGTCGTGGCCGGCCCGGCGGCGACGACGACGGCAGCAGCGGCGAGGGCCGCCAGGACGGTCGATCTGGTGCTCATCTCGGTGGTGTCCCTCTCGTGAACCGCTTGCTCCCCGCACGGCGATGTCATCACCGTAGGGGCCGGCGCGGTGTCGCCGCGGACTCATCGGCGAGCGTCATCCGTTCGGATGACGGCGCCGCCGCGGCCGATGGCCGAGCGCCCCGGCGATGGCCCGCACCGCCGGGTCGGCCGCGGTCGCCGGCAGCCCGGCGTAGCAGAGCACCAGTCCCCGGGCGATGCACTCCACGGAGTACGCCGACAGCGGGCTCACCGCCACCCCGGCATCGAGGCAGCGCGACGCTACGTCAAGGTCGTCGACGTCGTCGGCGAGCCGGAGCACGACGTGCAGCCCGGCCTCGACACCCGAGAGGGGTGCACCGGGCAGATGCCGCGCCACGGCCGCGACCAGTGCCGCCCGGCGGGCGGCGTAGGTGCGGGCCACCCGAGCGTGGTGCGTAGCCAGGGCGCCGGATGAGGCGAACTCGGCGAGGGCGAGCCCGGTGGCTTCGTTGACGACCAGACCATGCGTCTCGAACGCGACGCGCAGCGGCTCGCGCAACCGGGCGGGTGGCACGATCCACGCCACCCGCAACGATGGCGCGACAAGTTTGGACGCGGTGCCGACGTAGACGACGTGGTCGGCGGCTCCGGTGAGCGAGCGCAGCGCGGGCAGTGGTGAGACGTCGTAGCGGAACTCGCCGTCGTAGTCGTCCTCGACTACCACCATGCCGGTGCGTCGGGCGCGCTCGAGCAGCGCGACCCGGCGAGTCACCGGCATCCGCGCACCCAGCGGGTACTGGTGCGACGGGGTCACGTACGTGGCCACGGCGTCATCGGGGAGCAGGGCCGGGTCGAGGCCGTCGTCGTCGACCGGCACGGGGACGCACCGCACCCCGGATGTCGTGAACGCGGTCCAGGCCTCGGCGTACCCGGGGTCCTCGAGCGCGACCGCCTCGCCGACCCACCCGAGGGCGGCGGGAACGGCGTGCAGCGAGCCGCCGAGGCCGGGCACGACGAGGAGGTCGTCAGGGTCCACGACCACGCCACGGGCCCGCCGGAGGTGCTCGGCCAGCACCTGTCGCAGCCGGGTGTGCGGCGGGCCGGCCCCGGCGTCGTTGCCCGGGGTCACCGATGCCGCGGCCCGCCAGGCACGGCGCCAGGCAGCCGCGTCGACGAGGGTGGTGTCGGGGCGGCCCGGCCGCAGGTCCCAGCGGGGCGCCGGCCGATCAGGTGAGGTGCCGGGGCTGACGCCGACACACGGAGCCACGTGGGTGGCAGCACCTGCGCGCGCCGCGTCATCCGCCCCCGGTGCCACGATCACGCCGGCGCCGGCCCGGCTGGTGACGAACCCGGCCGCGGCGAGTTCGTCGTAGGCGGCGACCACCGGGCCCCGGGAGAGCCCAAGGGCGGCTGCGAGCGAGCGGGTCGAGGGCAGCGCGTCGCCGGGACGGAGCCGCCCGGCTCGCAACTCCGAGACGACGGCATCGGCGAGCCGGTGCCGCAAGGGGGCTGGGCCGGGCGGTACGTCGAGGGCGAGGTCGACGGGACGGGCCGTGCGCGGCATCCAGCCACCATACTGGTCCTGTCGAATGCACCCGAACTGGATCTCGGCCCGAGCCAGTTCGATGGTGTGGACTATCCGACATGGACGAGAGGACGATG
>JBOFJB010000021.1:0-1566 GCA_051650465.1 Dermatophilaceae bacterium
GTGATGCCGAGCAACTTCTCGATGGAGAGGCAGTAGACGCTCTCCTGGAAGATCGGGGTGAGGTAGTCCATCCGGGTACAGAACGTGACGCCCTGCACCCAGGTGCGGAACTCCATGTTCTTCTCGATGCCGGTATGCAGGTAGCCGATTCCGGCCCGCGCCTCGGTGACGGTCTCACCGTCGAGTTCGAGGATGAGACGCAACACCCCGTGCGTCGATGGGTGCTGCGGCCCCATGTTGACGACGATGCGCTCCTCGTGCAGCGCCGTGGCCTCGTCGACGAGATCGTTCCAGTCGCCACCGGAGGCGGTGAGCACCGGGACACCGTCGACGTCGTCGTCGACCGACGCCGCGTAGGGGTCGGCGAGGGTGGGCCCGGCGCCGGGTTCGGTGCTGTTCGGGTCGGTGCCGCGGCTCTCGTCGAAAGTGGTCTCGGTGTCGTGGGTCGTCATCAGGTGTACGCCCTCCGCTGGTCGGGCGGCGGCACGGTGCCGCCCTTGTACTCGACGGGGATGCCGCCGAGCGGGTAGTCCTTGCGCTGCGGGTGGCCCGGCCAGTCGTCCGGCATGAGGATGCGGGTGAGTGCGGGGTGGCCGTCGAAGACGATGCCGAACATGTCCCACGTCTCGCGCTCGTGCCAGTCGTTACCCGGCCACACCTCGACGACGGAGGGGATGTGCGGGTCGTCGTCGGGGCAGGTGACCTCGAGCCGGAGGCGCCGGCTGCCGTGGGTGATCGAGAGCAGCGGGTACACGGCGTGCACTTCGCGGCCGGTCTCCCCCGGGTAGTGCACCCCGCTGACACCCATACACATCTCGAAGCGCAACTCGGGGGTATCACGGAGCGCGCGGGCCACGGCGAGCAGGTGCTCGCGGCGCACGAAGAGGGTGAGTTCGCCGCGGTCGACGACGACCTTCTCCACGGCGTCGTCCCAACTCGGCCCGCCGGGGGTGTCGAGCGCACGGGCCAGGTGGCCGGCGACCTCGTCGAAGAACGAGCCGTACGGGCGGGGCGACGCGCCGGGCATCAGCGTCGCCGCGACCAGCCCGCCGTAGCCGGAAGTGTCCTGGCCGCGGGTTGCGCCAAACATGCCACGGCGCTCGCCGACGACCGTCGGAGTGGTGTCGGGGATCGGCTGCACCGTGCTGCCGTGGGCCGTCTCCTCGGCCTGCTGCTCCGTCATCCGAGGAGGTTCTTCCCGGCTGGCGCCGCGAGGTGTGCGAGGTGGTCGTGCGTGGCCGGCATCTGGTGGGTCGGGGTGGCCCGTAGGGCGGCCTCCTCCGCGGCCCGCGCCGCAGCGACCCGGTTGACGCCGAGCGCGCTGTTCTGGATCTGGCCGTGCAACTCGAGGATGGCGTTCAGCAGCATCTCGGGCCGGGGTGGGCACCCGGGGAGGTAGATGTCGACCGGGATGACGTGGTCGACCCCCTGGACGATGGCGTAGTTGTTGAACATGCCGCCCGAACTGGCGCACACCCCCATCGAGATGACCCACTTGGGATTCGGCATCTGGTCGTACACCTGGCGGACCACCGGCGCCATCTTGTTCGACACCCGGCCGGCGAC
>JBOFJB010000022.1:0-7872 GCA_051650465.1 Dermatophilaceae bacterium
CAGCGCAGGGCGGACAGCGCGGCGATCTCGAACATGATCTGCCCGAGGACCTCGTTCGACCGGTCGACGTTCTGGCGGGTCGCCTGGGTGTTGATGACGAAGCTGTTCTGCGAGTTCGCCACGACTACCTCCGGTGGACGACGGTTCGGAACGGTCCCGGCGAGCCGAGGACGGAGGCGATCTGAAGATCGCGACGTCAACGACAGTAGGGGTCGCCGTCGCGGCGCTCACACCGCTGAAGTGCCTCAACCCGGTGTCCGTCGAATTACCCACACCGGCGTTCCCATCGGCCCTTCAGGCGTGGAGCATGCCTGCCCGAAGACTTCGCCGGACGCGTGTCGCCGGGGGCCGGGTCGCGGCGCGCTAGCGGCCGAGAGCGGCCGCGGCCGGGTTCTCGGCGGCCGCGGTGCGGTCGAGCGCCGGGCCGGCCGGTACCAGGTCCACGAACGTCGCGGGCAGCTCCACGGGCCGGACTCGCCTCAGGCCGAGAGCATCCCGCGACGCATCGTCCGGGATCGAATATCGACGGCCCTCGTCGGTGACGAGGTACAGCGCGCCGGTGGTGACGTTCGCCGCGGAGACGGTCTTCACCAGGGCTCCCGATCCGGCGGGGACGTACACCCGCGCTGGCGCCGGACCCGCCGGGTCGACCGGCACGACCGACGCGCGGGAACCGGCAGCCACCGGCACGGCGAAGGACAGCGAGATGGTCACAGCCGGGACGCCGTCGCGGAAGCCTGACGGTTGCGAGCACAGGACGACCTCGGCACCGGCGGTGAACGTCAACGCGTCGGGCGCTGTCACCGGGTATTGGGTGCGCCCCAGGTCGGTGAGCGAGGGCTTGCCCGCGGCGACGGCGGCCGCGGGCAGCGAGCGCTCGCCGACCGGTTCGGCACCGTAGGCCGTCGCCGTCTGGGGGTCGGCGAGGATCAACCGTGCCTGGATTGTCGAGATCGGTGCCAGCCCGTCGATGAGCAGGACGTAGAACTGCTGACCGGCCGAGCCGGCCAACCGTTGTGCGAAGACCTGACCCACGCGCGCGTCGACACCGGGCAGCGCGGTGCTCACCTCGCCTCGTCGGGTGATGACGAGGTAGTTCAGGTCCGGGCCGGCCGGCACGGTGGCCAGCCAGCGCGGGTCGACGATCAGCCGCGGAGCGGTGCCGAGACCGAGACCGCGGAGAAGGCTGTCGGGCTGAGCGGACCGGACCCGGAATCTACGCCCGTCGGTGAGGACGTAGACCGTCTCACCGGCCTGTACGACAGCGGCGGCCCCACGACCGAACGCGATGGGCGTGGTCCTGGTCGGTGGTGCGAGGAGGAGGTTCAGCGTGGCCGGCTCGCCGGGTCCTGCGTCGCTGCGTCGAGAGGAGCATGCGGTCCAGGGCTGGGCCGACAGTCGGTCGGGGGCCGGAAGCGCATCCGGGGCGCCGGGGATGCCGAGCATCGGGCCGCGCGCGACACCGGCGAGGGAGTTCCGCGACACCTGGGTGATGTCGCCCTTGCCCCCGACGATGAGCCGGGCCGAGGCGTAGTTCAGCACAGGGTGCAACGCGCCGTCCTCGGCGCGCACGAACCGGGCGCCGGACTCCTTCTCCAGGACGACCTTCCCGCTGGCCTTCCAGGCCGACGACCCGCCGGGTCGGAGGACTCCGTAGATCGCGAAGCCGCCGATGACGAGGACGAGGACGACGATGCCGGTGATCAGCCCGGACACCGAGCGCTTGACAGGTGAGACAGCATGGTTCGCGTCACCGAGGAGGACTGCGGACATCGTCCGACGGCGGACGAACTGGTACGCCTGGATCTGGTCGCGGCGGGACCACATACCCATCCTCCCGACGGGGTGAGACGCCGCTGACCACACCGACATCCGATGTGCCGAGACGTCACGAGACTGATACTGATCCGACCGGCGCCTACGGTACCGTTGCCGGCGTCTCGCGACGAGCGGGCGTCCGTTGCCGGTAACGCCGGAGCGGCCGGGGTCGGACACCGGAGCCGCCGTCGTCTGCCGAGACCTGGCGCCCGGAGGCCCGATGCTGCGGATTCGCCTCACCCCGCCTGGTGCGGTCCGCGTGGTCGTCCTCGAGGCGGTCCTGCTCGGCCTGGTCGCGGCCTGGTCGGCATCATGGTGGTGGCGCGGTCCGGCGCTCGCCGCACTGGTCGTCGTCGCGGTTCTCGTGCTGGGCCGCTGGCGCGGGCGGGAGGCGCGGGCGTTGCCGGCGGTCGCGCTCGCCTACCGCCGACGCCGGGGCCGGCGCGCGGACCGGACGCTTCGCCTCCTGGCCGACCCGGTGTCGTCGTTGACGGTCGAGGCACACGCCGATCGGGCCGGCACCCGGTTCGGTCTCCTGCGCGGCCCGTCCTCGTGGACGTCCGTTCTCGCCGTCGAGGCGATCGGCGCCGACGAGGCGGACGTGCCCGGGCCGGAGCGGGTCGCACTGGACCACCTTCTCGGGCTGATCGACGGCCACGACGATCGCTGCGCAGCCGTCCAGGTCATCCTCGGTGTTCTTCCGTCGCCCTCACCCCGGGTCGACCCCAGGTCGTCGCTCGCCGGCTCGTATCGCGAGGTGGCCGCCGGCGCAGCGGCGCAGAGGTCGCTGCTCGTGTGCCTACGCCTCGAGCCGGCGAGGTGCTCCCGAGCGGTGGCCGTACGAGGCGGCGGCGACCGGGGCGCACGCCGCGCTCTCGCCGCGGTGACAGCCCGGTTCGTGGCCGGTCTCGACGGTCATGCGGAGGTCCGCGTCCTCGGTCCGGATGCCGTGCGGGCGGCCGTCGGAGCCGGGCTCGGCGTAGCACCCGGTCCGGTGGCCGAGAACTGGTCCGGTGTCGATCACGGGCGGGACGGCACCCAGGTCTGCTATCGCGTGACGCGGTGGGGCACGGACCCGGCGGCGTTGCTGGCCGACCTCTCGTCGCTACCGGCGGTGCTGACGGCGGTGTCGATGACCTTCGACCGCGACCAGCGCGATCCCCGGGTACCTACCATCCTCCGGGTGCTGTGCTTGCCGGAGGACCGGCTCACCGTCGATTCTGCGTGTCGCGATGCCGCTCGGACACGCGGTGCCCGGCTCGTGCGGCTCGACGGCGAACACGCACTGGCCGCGTCCTGGACGCTCCCCGGCCGCGTGCCTCCGGTCGCGCAGCGTCCTACCGGCCCGAACTCCACGCCGGTGCCGCCGTGGGCCTCGCAGCTGATGCTTCCCCTCGACCGCGGCGGTCTCGCCATCGGCCGGGGCCACGACCGTCGGGCGTCGCTGCTCGAGCTGTTCCAGGACCGGCCGGCCGCGCTCTCGGCGCTGCTCGATCCGCGGGTAGTCCTGGTACTGGGCTACCGGGCGCTCGCCGTCGGCGCGCGGATCAGTGTCGTGTCGACGCGCAGCGAACGGTGGTTGCCGCTGCGCCGGCTGGGCGTCGACGACGAGGAGGTCGTGGCGATCTTCTCGCCGGAGACGGTGCGGCTGCCGGCGGCTGCACGCCCGGACCGGCCGCACCTCGTGATCGTCGACCTCCCGGGTTACCGCGACCTGCCACAGGTTCCCGGCCGGCCCTGGCAGGCGGTTCTCACGGTGCTCCCGGAGCTGGCGATGCGCGACCTCCCCGCGGCGCGGGCGCGGGGACCCGTCCTGCTGCGCCGGCTGGACCGCCGGGAGGCGATCGCGGCGGTCCCGTTCCTCGGCCTTCCTCCCGGGACCGATCGTCGGCTCACCGAGTTGTCCGACGACGAGTTCGCCGTCGTGGACCGGGGCCGGATGGCGGTCGTCGACCTCTCGCTCACCGTGCCCGAGAGTCAGCTCGTCGTCACGGCAACGGGTGCGCCGGGCGGGTCGGCCGGCGCACCGGTCTCCGCGGCGCCCGCAGGCTCAGCCGGCGATGCCACGGGCCCTCGCGTACACGCCTAGGACCACCCCGAGCAACGGCAGCAGCGCAGCGAGAGAGATGAACTCGAGGATGTCGAGCAGGCGGCCGGTGTAGGGGGCTGCCCCGGCGCGCGGCAGCCGGGACGCGTAGAGCACCAGCGCCGCGGCGGCCGACGTCGTGATCGGCGCCGCAGCGACCCGCCACTCCGGACCGGCACCGGCCAGGACGACCGCGGCGACGCCGGCGAGGCACGCCAGGCCGGTGACGAGCAGCGCTACGCGAGGCACCGCCCCGAGCAGCTGCCGCGCCCGCAACGCCGTGGCGAGGGCAAGGGTCACGGCAAGGACCAGCGACCACCGTTCGCCGTCGACGAGTAGCACGACGAGGCACGGCACCAGCACCGAGACGAGAGCGAGGATGAACGCGGACAGCATCCCCTGGGTCTGCCGGGCCACGGCCACCATGTCGTCGGCGCGGGTGACCGTCTCGTCGCGGCGGAACTCGTCCATGTCGACCGGGATGGTCGGGCTCGGCATCCGGGCCAGGCGCACCGAGAGCATCGGGAACACCGGGACGGCCAACGTGGCGAGGACGGCTGTGGTGGCTGCGAGTCCGAGTGCCGACGCTCCCCAGACCGTGCCGACGAAGCCGACCGCGGCGCCCGCGACGCCGGTGACGCCGACGCCGACGAAGGCGGGCAGCAGGTCGCCGACGGCCAGGGCGGCCACCACGGCGGTGCATGCCAGGGCGGCTCCACCGACGAGCAACGCGGTTGACCCGGTGGGCAGCAGGGACGCGGACTCGGAGCCGGCTCGGGCACCGGCCCAGCAGACGAGCGGCATCGCCCCCATCGCCGTCACGGCTCCCACGAGGGAGTCGCCGACGGCCCGGGACAGCGCTGCGCCTGCCACGACGAGGACAGCGGCGGTCGTGATGGCGACGGCGATCGCCGCCGTCCAGGGCGCACCGGCGGTGGCGACGGCGACGTTGCCCGCGAGCACCAGCGCACCGGCCACCCCGACGGCGGTGCGCCGGCTGGCGGCCACGGTCCACCCGTCGGGTCGGGTGCTCGTGGCCTCGGCGACCGCGTCGACGACGTCGTCGAACAGGACCGGCGGTAACCGGTCGCTGCGCCGGGCGAGGTACAGCACGTCACCGTCGGCGATGTCGGTGGCGCCCACCGACCGCCCGGACACGAACGGACGGTCGCCCAGCCGGCTGAGCAGCCATCCTCCCGCCGCCGCCTCGGGGTCGGCTTCGTCGGAGCCGACGAGGCTGACGACCTGGAGGACGACCTCGGCGATCGTGGCCTGGAGTGGCAGGGCCAGGTCGACCCGGGTCTGTGGTGTGACGACGGTGACCCGGCGGGGGTGGGCCACCGTCCCGGTGGGGCTCGGTGCGCCCGCGGGCTCGTCCACGGCAATCGCGGTGTCTGTCGCCATCGGCGTTCTCCCTGGCGGGTCGTGGCGGCGTGGCGCCGCGTGTCTACGATGGTCGTCTCACCCGGGGCCGGTGATGGTCGGACCCGTCCTCGCGCACACCTCGGGATGGAGTGACGCACATGAGCGTACGGGTTTTCCGCCGCCCCCCGCGAGCGGCGCTGCCCCCGGTGCCCCGTGGCGACCTGCAGCTCCAACCTCCGCCGAGCCTGCCGCGTGGTGGCGGCCTTGGCCAGGCGGTGAGCCAGCTGATGTTCTTCCTCCCGATGATGCTCGGAATGGGGGTGATGTCGTTTTTCTACATCGGCAGGTCGAGCGCCGCCCTGACCATCGTCTTCGGGGTGTTGTACGTCGGCCTGCTCGTCGGCATGGTGATCATGGTCCTGAGCCGTGGCGCGTCCGCGAACAAGGCCGAGATCAACGACGAGCGTCGCGACTACCTCCGCTACCTGGCCAACACTCGCAAGCAGGTCAGGACGACCGCGCTCGAGCAGCGCCGGGTGCTCCTGCTGACACACCCCGAACCGGAGGGACTGACCTCGGTGGTGTCCAGCCCGCGTCTGTGGGAACGGCGCCGCACCGATCGCGACGCGTTCCACGTCCGCGTCGGGCGCGGACCGCAGCGGCTGGCGACGCCATTGCTCACCCCGCAGACCGCACCACTGGAGGACCTCGACCCGGTTGCCTCGACATCGCTGCGGCATTTCGTGCGTGCCTACGCGACCGTTCCCGACCTGCCGGTCGCGGTCGCCACTCGGGCGTTCGGCCAGGTAGTGGTGGAGGGCGACCAGGAGGTGGCCCGCGATCTGGTGCGCGCCTGGCTGGCGAACCTCGTGTCGTTCCACTCGCCGGACGACCTCCGGGTCGCGGTGCACTCCGAGGCAGCGCGCATCCCGGAGTGGGACTGGCTGAAGTGGGTGGCCCACGCGCACCATCCGCTGCGCTATGACGCTGCCGGCCCGCTGCGCCTCGTCTCCACGTCCGCGGACGAGCTCGCGGACCTGCTCGCCGGAGACCTCGAGGGTCGCCCGCGGTTCACCCGCGCCGCCGGTGCGGGCAGTGCTCACCTCCAGGTCGTCCTCGTCCTCGACGTCGACGACATCCGGCACGGTGGTGCGCTCCTGCCCGAAGGCGGCCTCACCGGGGTCACCGTCGTCGACGTCACCGGTGGCCTGCCCGCCGGAGCTCCGGGTACCGAGCTGCGGCTGGTCGCCGAGAACGAGCGGCTCGGCATCCTCGGCGAGGAGGGGGTCGCCTACGTCGGGCTCCCGGACCGCCTCGACGTTCCGACAGCACACGCCTTCGCCCGGCGGCTGGCGCCGATCCAGCTGCCGGCGGTCGCGCGTGGCGAGTCGTCGCTGACGACGAACTTCGGTCTGCCGGAGCTGCTGGGGCTCGGTGACCCGCGCACTCTCGACACCGAGCTCACCTGGGCGCCCCGTTCGGCACGGGACCGGCTCCGGATCGCGGTGGGTCTGGACCCCGACGGGATGCCGGTCGAGCTCGACCTCAAGGAGTCAGCGGAGGGTGGGATGGGCCCGCACGGGCTGGTCATCGGCGCCACGGGATCGGGCAAGAGCGAGCTGCTGAGGACGCTCGTCATCGGACTCGCGGCGACGCACAGCTCGCAGACGCTGAACTTCGCCCTGGTCGACTTCAAGGGTGGTGCGACGTTCGTCGGGCTGGCCGAGCTGCCTCACACCTCGGCGGTGATCACCAACCTCGCCGACGACCTGGCGCTCGTCGACCGGATGCGTGAAGCACTGCACGGCGAGCTGATCCGCCGTCAGGAGCTGCTCAAGGCGGCCGGCAACTACGCCTCGGCGCGAGACTACGAGCGCGCGCGGGAGGCCGGCGCGGCGCTCGACCCGCTGCCGACGCTGGTCGTCATCATCGACGAGTTCAGCGAACTGCTCTCCAGCAAGCCCGACTTCATCGAGGTCTTCGTCATGATCGGGCGGCTCGGCCGGAGCCTCGGGGTGCACCTGCTGCTCGCCTCGCAGCGGCTGGAGGAGGGCCGTCTGCGTGGCCTGGACAGTCACCTGAGCTACCGGGTCGGGTTGCGCACGTTCTCGTCGGGGGAGAGCCGCACCGTGCTCGGTGTGCCCGACGCCTACGAGCTCCCACCCGTGCCGGGTTCGGCCTACCTCAAGGCCGACACCGCCACGCTCGTCCGGTTCAAGGCAGCGTACGTGTCCGGGGTCCTGCCCGACCTCGGTGCGCCGGTCGCTGCGACGAGCCTGCCCGCGGTCCGCCGGGTGATCCCCTTCGGGGTGGCGACGACCGGCGAGGACGTCCCGGATGATGACGCACCGGACGACACGGTCGTCGACCCGTTCGGGCAGACCGTGCTCGACGCCATGGTCCGCCGCATCCAGGGGCAGGGGCCGCCCGCGCACCGCGTGTGGCTGCCTCCGCTCGACGACCCGCCCAGCCTGGACCGGATGCTGCCGCCGCTCGGCGTCGACGGGAGCCGTGGCCTCGGCCCTGCGGGCTGGCCGGGCAACTACAAGCTGTCGGTGCCCGTCGGCATCGTCGACAAGCCGTTCGAGCAGCGCCGAGACCTG
>JBOFJB010000023.1:0-11522 GCA_051650465.1 Dermatophilaceae bacterium
GTCGTGCCGTCGATGTCGAGGGCGATGAGGTGAGGGGTACGTGGCGAAGCGTTACCCGAGTGGGCGGTCGTCATCCCGCCAGACGCTACCGGGCCAAGGTGACGGCCTGGTCACCGACCGGTGGCGAGCCGCCCCGGGCCCCGCGAATTCCGGCCGGCTGCCGCAGGTCAGGGACGCTGCGGCTTCCCCGCCGTGTAGAGCCAGGTCTGGAACAGGCCGTCGAGTTGCTGGCCGGACACCTTCTCAGCCAGCGCGACGAACTGGGCGGTGGTGGCCGGCCGGTTCTCGTCGCGAGCGGCCCAGCGACGAAGCACGGCAGCGAAGTCACCCTCCCCGATCGTGACGCGCAGTGCCTGCAGTGTCATCGCACTCCGGTCATAGACGGCGTCGTCAAAGAGTCCGTCGGCGCCTGGGTCACCAGGGAGCACCGCCCAGAACTCGTCGCCGGCTGGCCGTGCATACGCCTCGTTGAACCGCTGCTGCACCGAGCCCTCACCCTGACGCGCATCCCACAACCATTCGGCGTACGTGGCGAAACCCTCGTTGAGCCAGATGTCCTTCCACTGGCGCGGGGTGACCTTGTTGCCGAACCACTGGTGCGCCAGTTCGTGCGCGATGGTGCTCTCGGGCGGCACCCCGGAGTAGATCGGCCGGGTCTGGTTCTCCAGCGCGTAGCCGGCGTCCTCGTCATCGTCGATGACCGCGCCGTACGAGCCGAACGGGTAGGGACCGAACATCGAACTGAAGTAGTCGATCATCTCCGGTTGCTTCGCGAGGACGGCCGCCGCATCGGCCTGCTCCGCTGTGTCGAGGTCGGCGTCGACCGCGTTGATGATCGGCAGACCCGACCGCGTGCGGCTCCGGCTTAGTATGTAGTCACCACTGGCCGCCATCGCCAGGTAACTGGCCTGCGGATCGTCCGCCCGCCAGTGCCAGGTGGTGCGCCCAGCGCGCGTTCGCGACGACACCAAGTCACCGTTGCCCACAGCCACCGAGCCCGTGGGCACGGTGACCGCGATGTCGTAGGTGGCCTTGTCGTCGGGGACATCGTTGACCGGGAACCACGTCGACGCGCCATCCGGCTGGTTCGCTACGAAGGCGCCGTCGTCGAACGAGACCCAGCCGTACACGGCGCCGGTGGAGTCGACGGGCTGACCGGTGGTGCCGCCGTACTCGACCGTGACGGTGAACTCCGTGCCCGGCCGCAGCGGCTGCCGGGGAGTCACCAGCAGTTCGCCGTCGGCCTGGTCGAACCCAGCAGCGCGCCCGTCAACCCGCACCGAACTCACGGTCAGCGCCCGAAGGTCGAGGCTGAAACTACGCAGCGCCGACGACGTCGTCGTGGCCCGGATCCGCGCCCGGCCGGTCAGCGCTTTCGTCGCCGGCGTGTAGTCGAATTCCAGGTCGTAGTGGCCCACCTCGTAGCCGCCGTTACCGGCCGCCGGGAAGTAGGGGTCACCGCCGCCGGTGCGGCCGTCGATCGGGCCCCTTTGCGATGATGCTGCGGTGGGCGATGCCGCGACGCCGACAGCAAGCGCGGCGGACATCAGGACGGGAAGGACACGCGCGACCCGGATCATGTGCGCGAGCGTAGGCCCGGCCGTCCGCCACCGTCGATACCCAGTTGGCCTGGCCGCTCGGCTGGTCCCACTACCGACGATGGCGCCCGCTCGCGCCATCCGGGATGACCGCGGATGACGCGACGGCCGTTGCGCAACAGCGCGGCCTACTCCGGGGCCGACCACGCTTGCCGCATCGACAACTTGCCGCCGGTCTGTAGCAACGAGCGGCGGTAGATGCGCTCGGCGACGACGATGATCGCCGCGGCGGCCACCAGGATCAGGGCCAGGGCGAGCAGTGGCTCCCACACCGCAGCCTCACCCTCGACGAGCCGGGTCGGCATCAGCACCGCCGAGAACGGCGGCACGAAGGACAGCGCCGAGGCCCAGCGGTCCGGCGCGAAGAGGGCGCCGAAGAAGACCGCGACAACCAGCATGGTCATCGGTGTCGAGGTGGACTGCACGTCCTCGGTGCGCGACGCCAGCGAACCCGCCACCGCCCACAGCGCCGCCATCGCGGCGAAGCCGGCGACAAAGAACACGAGGAACCAACTCACCGGGCCGCTAATCCCGGCGACGTACCGGTCGTAGGGCGTGAACGACAGCCCGACCAGCGCGACCGCTGCGTAAAGCATCATCTGCAGCACCGCGATCACGCTGTTCCCCAGCACTTTTCCGGCGAGCAGGTGCCGCAGCGGGATCGACGTGGCGATGATCTCGACGACCCGGTTCTGCTTCTCCTCCACCACGCTGTTCGCCAACTGATAACCGAACAGGACCGAGGTGATGTAGAAGAGGAACGCGAACGCGAACGCCACCGCCGACGCCAGGCCGGCGCGGTCGGCATCCCCCTCGAGGAACTCCGGGGTGACCCGCGACCCCGCCTCGAGCGCCTCCGGTGTGGTGCCGAGCCGGGTGGCCTGCTCCTCGAGCGCGTCGGTGCGCACCACTGCGGCGACCACCTGCTCCAGCGCTGGCACCGGCTCGCTCTCGGTGGTGAGCACCCACCCGTCGTCGCCGGGACGCAGCCAGGCGTCGGCCTCGCCGTCCCGGACCAGCGCCTCGGCCGCGGCCGGTGAACCGGCCTCACGTACCTCGACCCGTAGCCGGTCGTCCACCTCGGGCGCCTCCTGGACAACGCGTTCGGCAAGGCCCGCGTCGGCGGACGCGGTGACGAGGGTAGCGGTCTGGACCCGCTCGGTGTCCCAGATGCCATAGGCACAGAAGCCGACGATCATCACCAGCGTCACCGCAGTACCGGCCAGGAAGGCCTTGTCGGCGAGCCGGACGATGATCTCGCGGCGCATCACGAGCAGCCAGGGCGGCGTGCCCGCCCGCTCAACCTTCTTGCCTGAGGCGGCACGGTTCGCCGTCGCACCGGGAATGTCTCGGGGGGACCCGAGCGGTTCCGGCGCGACCACTCGCAGGGACGCCTCAGTGGGGTCGCCATCCGCCCCCGGCGCGCCGGTCATGCCGCCACCTCCCGGTAGATGTCGGCGAGCGCTGGCCGTACTGGCGCGAACTCGAGCACCGAGTCGCGCGCAGTGGCCTCGCGCAGCACGGACTGGTCGGCGCCGTCCTCGAGTACCTCCAGGAGCGCCGTGTGCCCGTCGACATCGACGACATGGATGCCGCGAAGGTCGCGGACCCAACCGGCGTCACCGCCGAGCACGAGCCGGTAGCGCACCGGCCCGGCCGCGCGCAGCTGCTCGACGTCGCCGCTCGCCACGACCCGACCGCGCGCCATCACGACCAGCCGGTCGCAGAGCCGTTCGACGAGGTCGAGTTGGTGGCTGGAGAACAGCACCGGGGCACCACGCGAGGTGTGCTCGCGGAGCAGGTCGACCATCGAGTCGACCGCCAACGGGTCAAGTCCCGAGAACGGCTCGTCGAGCACCAGCGCGGTCGGCTCGTGGATCAGGGCCGCGACGATCTGCACCCGCTGCTGGTTGCCGAGGCTGAGTTTCTCGACCCGCTCCTTACCGCGTGCGGCCAACCCGAACCGGTCGAGATGCTCGAGCACCGCACGGCGGGCCGCCGCCACCGGCATCCCCTTGAGTTGGGCGAGGTACACCAGCTGGTCGAGCACCGGCTGCTTGGGGTAGAGGCCCCGCTCCTCGGGCATGTACCCGAACCCGCGCTGGTCGGCGGCGGTGATCGGCCGGCCGGCCCAGCGCACCTCGCCCGAGTCGATGCCGAGCACCCCCATCGCCATCCGCATCGTCGTCGTCTTGCCGGCACCGTTGGCGCCGACGAAGCCGGTCAGCAGGCCGCGGGGCACGTCGAACGACACGGCATCGACGGCGGTGGCGTCGCCGAAGCGGCGAGTGAGCCGGTCGATCTCCAACATGGCGGCAACGCTAAGCGCGAGGGCGCCCGCGGCGGATCAGCCGGGCGGGTGATCAACTCTCCGCCGGGGTGATGAGGCCCGCCTCGTAGGCGAACACCACCGCCTGCACCCGGTCACGCAGGTGCAGTTTGGCCAGACAGTTCGACACGTGGGTCTTGACCGTGGCCTCGCCGAGGAACAGCTCGGTGGCGATCTCGGAGTTCGAGAGCCCACGCCCCATCAACTCGAGCACCTCGCGCTCGCGCTCGGTGAGGCGGTGCAACTCGGGCGGCACCGGCAGCGCCGGAGTGTCGCGCCCACTCGTCATCCGCTCGATGACCCGGCGGGTCACCTCGGGGGCGAGCAGGCCGTGGCCCGACCCGATGGCACGCACCGCCTCGACGAGTTGCTCGGGCTCGGCGTTCTTCAGCAGGAACCCGCTGGCGCCGGCCCGAAGCGCGTCGAAGAGGTAGTCGTCGCGGTCGAACGTGGTGAGGATGACGACCCGGCCGAGGTCCTCGGCGACCAGCCGGCGGGTGGCCTCGATGCCGTCGACGACCGGCATCTGGACGTCCATGAGGATGACGTGCGGCCGGGCCTCACGGGCCACCACCACGGCCTCGGCACCGTTGGCCGCCTCGCCGACCACAGTGATGTCGGGCTCGACCGACAGCATCATCGCGAAGCCGGAGCGCACCATCGCATGGTCGTCGACGAGCAGCACACGCAACGGGTCCGCGCCGGGCAGGGGGTCGGCACCGGGCAGAATAGTCACCGGCTCACCGGCGCCTCGGTCGACACCGTGTTCGCCTCAGCCGGAGGCATGTTCACCTCAGCCGGGGGCATGTTCACCTCAGCCGACGCCGTCTCCGCCTCGGTCGGAACGGTGTTCGACGAGGACTCGTTCCTCTGGCCCGAGCCCGGCCCGGTCGGCCGTGCGGCGAATCGGCCGGGGCCGGCACTCGGCTCGGATGACGCGCGGCGCGGGGTGGAGATCCATGGCAGCCGGACGCGCACCCGGTAGCCGCCGGTGCGGCGCGGCCCGATCTCGGCCGCACCACGATGCGAGGCCACCCGCTCGCGGATGCCGAGCTGGCCGAGCCCACTGCCCGAGGACGCCGCCCGAGGACGGCCGTCATCGACGACCTCGACCTCGGCAAATCCTCGGGCACCCTCGGTGGCCCGCACGACGACCGACACCCGGGTGGCGGTCGAGTGCCGTTCGACGTTGGCGAGCGCCTCCTGCACCGTGCGGTACATCGTGTGCGCCATCGCGGCGGGCAGCCGCTCAGCCGCACCCACCGGCGACTCGACGACTTCGAACTCGACTCGGCGAGAGGGCGTCTGCGCAGCATTGACCACGGAGGGCAGGTCGCGGACGCCGGGCTGCGGGGCGCGGTCGGGGGCGTCGGCGCCATCCGGCTGGTCCCGCCCGACGTCACGGAGGGTGCCGAGCAGCCCCCGCATCGAGTGGACAGCCTCTCGGGAGGAGCGCTCGATGCCGCCGAGCGCGGTTCCCGCGGCGGCGGGGTCGGTGTCCATGACGCGCCGGGCCGCCGCCGCTTGGATGCCGATGACCGAGACGTGATGGGCGACGACGTCGTGCAACTCACGGGCGATACGGACGCGCTCCTCGGTGACCGCCCGGGCGCGGAGCAGATCACCCTGCTCGGTGATGGTGGCGGCCTGGTCGGTGAGCAGCGCCGTCTGCCGGGCGCTGCGCCACGAGGCGCGCCCAGCGAGCACCGCGCCGCCGAAGTAGATGATGTTGATGACCACGGTCAGCAGCACGGCGGCCGGTACCGGCCCGATGACGCCGTGTCGTTCGCCGTCACCGGCCTGGTCGAGGACGTCCTGTACCACGCTGCCGACGAGGAACTGCAGCGCGAGCCAGACGAACATCACCAGCACGATGACGGCGACGACGACCGTCATCCAGCGCCGGTCCGAGGCCCAGGCGACCGCCGACATCACGGCGAAGAAGTAGACCACCTGGAGAGTGAACTGGCCCATGATCACCTGCATCGTCACGCCGACGACGAGCATGTGGGTGGCCGCGAGGGTGCCCACGGTCAGCGGCCAGCGCCGGCGCCCGACGAGCAGGGCGGCACCGGTGGCGGTGGCGATCCAGTGCACCCACCACGGGAAGGGCACGTCGTCGAGCGTGCCGACCGAGCGCACCAGTTCGAGCAAGAACAGCCCGACCGCCGCAAAGGCCACCGCGATCACGATGTCGCTACGACCCACCGGTGGGCGAGGCCGCTCCCACTCCTCATCGGCGTCGAACCAGCCCGCGACCCGGTCGAGGGCAGTGGCGCGCACGAACATGGCGACCACCATAGGGCGGCGCGCGACCGCCATCCTCCCCCTCCTGGCGGAGCCGCGCCGGCATCGCCTGCACTGCCGCCGTCGGGTTTCGAACGCCGGCTCCCGACCGGCCGGAACGACGGCCCGGGACGAACCCGCTCGAGAAACTGCTCACCGACCGGGAGCGGGACGTCGTCCGCTGCGTGGCTACCGGAGCCACCAATGCCGAGGTCGCCGCGCAGCTGTTCATCAGCGAGAACACCGTCAAGACGCACGTGGCCCGCATCCTCACCAAACTCGACCTCCGGGACCGGGTGCACCTCGTCGCCCTCGCCTACCGCTCGGGCTTCCTCACCTGAACCGAGGTGAAGGCCGTCAGGTGACGTCATGCCGCGGATGCCGCGGATGCCGCGGATGCCGGGTGAACTCATCGGCAGGCGGGCCGATCCCCACCCACCGTGGCAGATGAGCAACCTTGTGCCCGTGGATGACGGCGCCGGTATCCGCCTGTCCTGGTGACCGATCCGGGCCGCACGGACTCTCGGCTTGCGCCGTCAGGCTTGCTCGGAAAGGCTGGCGTTCCGCGGACCTGCGTACGACGACGAACGCGACGCTACATCTCCACCGCGAACCCGCCGTCCACCGAGAGGTCCTCTTCGTGCCCATCACCCTGCCCCGGCGCGCTCCCCGGACACAGACCGGCAAGGTCGCGTCGACCGCGACCGTGCTCACCACCCGGCCGCGTCAACGGCTGTCGCTGCCGCCGTATCGCCGCGAGATCGTCGCCGTGCTCGAGCCCGTCTGGACCGTGGCGGAACCGCTCGAGGTCACCACGCGCCCGGCATCCGCCGAGGTCGCGCGCGCGGCCGCTCAGCGGCTGACGGCGTACCTGCGACCTCGCGAGTTGGTGTCTGCGACCGAGGACGGTCGACTCACGCTGCGGCTCTGGCGCGAGGACGGGGCAGCACGTCCGGTGCGGTTGCAGGAGATGGCGTACCACGCGATCGAGGTTCTCGACGTGGTCGCCGACGAGCCTGGCCTGCTCGACCTCGGCGTCGGCTGGGCCCCGGTGACCCGCAAGTCGGGTCCAGGGTGGGCCGGTGAGCGCGCCGCGCGGGCGGCAGAAGAGTCTCTGCGCCAGCGCGACCTGCAGCCCCGTCATGTCGAGGGCAGCGGTTGGCAGCCCCGGATCACCCGGTGGTCCTCCGGCATCCAAGTCCTGCTGGCGACTCTGGGCCCGATCGTGGTGCCCTTCCTGCTGCTCGTGGCGGCTTACGTCGTGGGCTACGACCTGTCTGGCGTGCTGTACTTGACTCTGGTCGGCGCGCTCATCCTCACTGCCTTCACCATCTGGGCCGAGTGTTCCGCGGCGCTCGAACCGCCCGACCTCCCGGCGGCGCCGGACCAGCCGGCGCCGCGCGCGTCGGCCGTCATCGCGGCCTACCTCCCCAACGAGCAGGACACGATCGTCGAGACGGTCGAGACCCTTCTCGCCCAGCGGTACTCCGGCGGTCTCCAGGTGGTGCTCGCATACAACACGCCCGTCGACCTGCCGGTCGAGTCGGCACTTCATGCTCTCGCCGCGGCGCACGACCATCTCACGGTGTTGCGCGTTCAGGACAGCACCTCCAAGGCGCAGAACGTCAACGCCGCCCTGGCCGTCACCGACGGTGAGGTGGTGGGGATCTTCGACGCCGATCACCACCCGATGGCCGGCGCATTCGACCGGGCCTGGCGGTGGATCGCCGACGGGGCCGATGTCGTGCAGGGCCACTGCGTGATCCGCAACGGTGACGCCTCAGCACTGACCAAACTGGTCGCGGTGGAGTTCGAGCAGATCTACGCCGTCGCCCACCCGGGAAGGGCCGCGATACACCGGTTCGGCATCTTCGGCGGCTCCAACGGCTACTGGCGCCGTTCGGCGCTGGAACGCACCCGATTGCGTGGCTCGTTCCTCACCGAAGACATCGAGGCCTCGATGCGAGTGCTCGCCGGCGGAGGCCGCATCGTCAACGACCCCGGGCTGGTCAGCCGCGAGTTGGCTCCGGAGACCCCCCGCGCACTGTGGAAGCAACGGACACGCTGGGCGCAGGGCTGGTTTCAGGTCTCGGTCCGTCACCTCGGGCCGATCCTCCGTGCACCGATGTTGTCGTTGCGGCAGAAACTTGGCGCGATCTACCTCCTGGGATGGCGGGAGGTCTACCCGTGGCTGGCGATGCTGCCGTGGCCCCTGATCGGTTTCCTCGCATGGCGCGACGGCGGGATCACCATGACGTCACCGCTGTTCTTGCTCCTCACCGTGTTCGTCAGCGTGTCCGGGCCACTGCAGACGCTGGCTGCGTGGCGGCTCGCCGTACCGGAGTTGCGCCGTCATCCATGGTGGTTCGTCGGTGCGGCCATCGCCAACCTGCTGGCTTACACCGAACTCAAGAACCTGGTGAACCGGGTAGCGCACCTCAAGCAACTGCGTGGGGAACATCAGTGGGTGGTCACACCACGCACTGCCGGAACCAGCGCGCCAGGCCACCACAAGCCGCTGGAGGAGGTGGCATCGTGTCGCCCCGCCCTCGCTTCCCGCTGAACTGGTTGCGCGGCGTGGCCGCGCTCTCCGTGATCGTCTTCCACGCCTATCAGAAGCACCGCGACGGGCCCGGGTCCGCACCGCCGTGGTCGGGCGCAGCCCACCGTCTGGTGATCGGCGCGGACCTGTTCGTCGACATGTTCTTCGTGTTGTCCGGGCTGATGCTCTGGATGCCGATCGCGCAGGCTGCGCTGCGCGGCGAGCGAGACCGGCCGGGGCGGGTGCTGCTCTATCGCCGGATGGCTCGACTGCTGCCGCTCTACTACGTGGTGGTCCTCGTGGTCTGGGCGATCTCCAACCCGGTCTTCCCGGGCGAGCACCTCGGCGACCTGGTCTCGCACCTGACGTTCACGCATGTGTACAGCGACCGGTACATCTTCTGGACCAACGGGCCGGCGTGGTCGCTGGCCGTCGAGTTCCATTTCTACGCCCTGATGGCGCTCGCCGTCCCGCTGGTGCATGCCGGTGTACGTCGCTTCCCGGACCGTCGTGGTCGGCTGCTGGTCGCGAGCGCGCTGCCGATGCTGTGCCTCGTCGTCGGGCTGAGTTACGTGGGGTGGGCGACCGTACTGGCCGACCCGGGCGCCGAGAACTGGTCGGTGTGGTTCTCGCCGCTCTCCCGCGCCGCCGACTTCGGTATCGGTATGGGCCTCGGAGTGCTCAGTGCAGTCGGGGTGCGGTGCGGGTCCGTTCTGCGGGTGCTGCTCGCGGCGAGCGGGTGCAGTGCGCTAGTTGCCCTGGTGCTGGTGCGGCCGGAACTGCCGGTGGGTCTGTGGTGGCACCCGGCATACGCCGCCACCATCGCCGTCGCGCTGTCGTCGATCGTGCTGCACGGGGGCCCCTGGCCGAGGGCGCTCGACTGGCGGCCCCTCGTGTGGCTGGGCGGGCTCGGCTACGGCATCTACCTCCTGCACGAGCCGATGATGCGGCTGCTGGATTGGCTCGGATTGCTGCCCGAAGCTCGGCCGGATGGGTCGTTCGCCCTCACTGCGGCGATCGTCGCAGTGCCCTCCATCGCGCTGGCGTGGGTCAGTTCACGCACTCTCGAACGGGCCGGGACGCAACTGCTCGCGACGATTGACCGTGACGGCCGGCCGCGCGACTACTACGAGCATCTCGGCATCCCGACCGGGCCACCGAAGCCGTCGCCGGTGGCGACCCGCACGGACGACCACGCCGCCGACTCGGTGTCTCGCCGCTGACCATGGCCGCGGGCCAGCCATGATGGGGCCGTCATCCCGTGGGCGGATGCCGGCCCGTCAGCCGGTCGAGACCGGAGTGAGCACGTCGAGGCCGACGTGCTCACGTAGCGCCGTCGGCACGACGACGGAGCCGTCGGGCCGCTGGTGGTTCTCGAGGATGGCGACCAGCCACCGGGTGGTGGCGAGCGTCCCGTTGAGGGTGGCGGCCACCTCGTTCCCCTGCTCCGCCCGATACCGCGTACCGAGCCGGCGCGCCTGGAACGTCGTGCAGTTCGACGTCGAGGTGAGTTCGCGATACCGGCCCTGGCTGGGCACCCAGCCTTCGCAGTCGTACTTGCGCGCGGCCGGCCCACCGAGGTCGCCGGCCGCGGTGTCGATGACCCGGTACGGCACCTCGATCGCGGCGAGCATCTCCTTCTCGAGGTCGAGCAGCCGCTGGTGCTCGTCCGCGGCATCCTCAGGCCGGCAATAGACGAACATCTCGATCTTGTCGAACTGGTGCACCCGGATGACGCCGCGAGTGTCCTTGCCGTAGGAGCCGGCCTCACGTCGGTAACAGGTGGACTGGCCGGCATAGCGACGTGGGCCACCGGTGAGGTCGAGCACTTCACCGGCGTGATACCCGGCGAGTGCGACCTCGCTGGTGCCGGTGAGGTAGAGGCCGTCGGCCTCGAGGCGATAGACCTCGTCGGCGTGATGGTCGATGAAGCCGGCCCCGGCCATCACCTCGGGCGTGACTAGGGTCGGCGTGATCATCGGGATGAAGCCGTGCCGGAGGGCGCACTGCATCCCGGCGTGGAGCAGGCCCAGTTGCAGCCGCGCGCCGACGCCCGTGAGGAAGTAGAACCGTGACCCCGAGACCTTCGCCCCGCGGGCCATGTCGAGCGCACCAAGGGCCTCGGCGAGGTCGAGATGGTCGCGCGGCTCAAACCCCTCAGCGGCGAAGTCCCGTGGCGCGCCGTGGGTGTCGAGCACCACATAGTCATCCTCACCACCGGCAGGAACCCCGGGCTCGACCACGTTGCCGAGCGTGCGCATCATCCGGTCGAGGTCGGTGGCTGCACTGTCGGCGGCCGCCTGCAACGACTTCACCTCTGCGGCAACCTCTTTGGTGCGGGCAAGGAGCGCCTGCTTCTGCTCTCCCTGAGCCGCGGCGACCTGCTTGCCCATCGACTTCTGCTCGGCCCTGAGCCGCTCGAACGCGGTGAGACTCGCCCGGCGGCGCTCGTCGGCTTCGAGGATGGCGCCGACGACGCTCTCATCCTCGCCACGGGCGCGCTGGCTGGCGCGCACGGTGTCGGGTTCGTCGCGAAGCAGCCGGATGTCGATCACGCGGCCAAAGCCTATCGGCGCGAAGCCCGGGAGGAGTCGACCGGCCGGGGAGGCGGGCCACAAGTTCGGCGAGCAGGCCTCAGTCGGTCGGGCGGCCGGTGGCGAGGAGCGTCGTGCCCACCCCGACCATTGACAGCCCGCCCGCACCGCCGACCCGCTCCAGTCGCTTCGGCGACGACGCGAACCAGTCGCGTAGCCGGGACGCCAGGAGC
>JBOFJB010000024.1:0-5815 GCA_051650465.1 Dermatophilaceae bacterium
GGCGGCGCCACAGGCGAGGGCCCAGGCCGCGCCGCGCATCCTCGCCTTCTCGAAGACGGGCGGGTTCAAGCACACCTCGATCCCGGCCGCATTGGATGCCATCGACACGCTCGGTCAGCAGAACGGCTTCACGGTCGACCGGTCCGAGAATGCCGGCGACTTCACCACCACGAACCTCGCCAAATACGACGCCGTGGTCTTCGTCTCCACGACAGGTGAGTTGCTGAACGGCACCCAGCAGACGGCCTTTCAGCAGTACATCCGGGCCGGCGGCGGGTACGCCGGAGTCCACGCTGCGGCAGACGCCGAGTACAACTGGGCGTGGTACGGCGACCTGGTGGGCGCGTTCTTCGACCGGCACCCGGCGCAGCAGCAAGCGACGATCAAGGTCGAGGATCGCAGCCACCCCTCGACTGCCCACCTCGGCGCCACCTGGAGGCGCACCGACGAGTGGTACGACTTCCGCAGCAACCCACGGAACGACGTCAAGGTGCTGATGACGGTCGACGAGAACTCGTACAACGGCGGTGAGATGGGTGCGGACCACCCGATCGCTTGGTACCACGAGTTCGACGGTGGTCGCTCGTGGTACACCGGGCTCGGGCACACTGCTGAGTCCTACGCCGAGCCGAACATGCTCAAGCACCTGCTCGGCGGCATCCAGTACGCCATCGGTCAGCCGAGCGGGACAGGCGGGAAGCAACTCAGCCGCACCGGCTGGCAGGCGAGCGCGTCGCTCCAGGGAGCCTCGGCCGCGCAGGCGATCGACGGGAACATCGCGACTCGCTGGTCGACTGGGACGCCGATGCGGTCCGGGATGTACTACCAGCTCGATCTCGGCGCGTCCAAGACGTTCAGCCGGATTCGACTGAGGCTCAATGACTCCCAGCCGAACGACTACCCCCGCAGTTACGCCGTCTATGCGTCCAACAACTCGTCCTCGTTCGGCACGCCGATCGCAACCGGGAACGGCTCGCGAACCACGGACATCACCGTGCCAACGAAGACGGCGCGGTACGTGCGAGTGGTCCAGACCGGGTCCGACCCACAGCGGTACTGGTCGATCTACGAGATGGACCTCTTCGCCCCGTAGCACCGGCAAGAGTGCTGTGGCCCGGTTCTGGTGACCACTCGCGAGCGCCCGGCAGGTAGGGAGATCACTGACCCTCCTGCCGGGCGTTCGGCGTCACGGCAGGTTGACGTAGCCATGCCGCATCTTCCACAGGTAGTACTTCTCGAAGCCGAGCTTCATCAGGTGCGACTGTGGGCCCGGCACGAGCACGCCGTACTTGCGCGGCGGCAGCATCCGGTCGGCGAGGATGAGCACCCCGTTGTTGCCGGCATCCATCACGCAGACTGCGGGGATGTCGCCGAACGGCTTTGTCTCCGTAGGCTCCTCGCCGCGTACTTGGGCGGCGATGTTCTTCACCGCGACCCGGGCCTGCACCTCGGTGGGGAACCCGGTCTTCGGGATGCCGACCGGGGTCGGCGTCTGCCACGGCGCCTCGACGGCCGCCGCCGCGCCGATGCCGTAGATGTCGTCGTAGGCGACGCTCTGGTAGGTGTCGCGGACCTGCACGAACCCCTTGGCGTCGGTCAGCCCCGGCACCTCGGTGAGGAACGACTGACCGAGAAACGGCGGCACGACCATCCCGTACCCGAAGGGCAACTTCTCGCCATCCGCGAGGATCAGCGCACCGTCCTCGACCGAGTCGATCGCGGTGTCGAGCCGGTGCTCGATGCCCTCCTTGCGCAGGAACATCCCGAGCAGCCGCTCGCCGTGCGGCAGCCCGCCGATGCCGAAGTGGCCGAGGAACGGCTCGGCGCTCACGTAGGTGAGCTTCACCTCCCGGTGCAGCCCGGCCTTGCGCAGCCGGTACGCAACGTTGAAGAGGAACTCGTACGCCGCGCCGAAGCAGCCGGCGCCCTGCGTCGCGGCTACCACGACATCGCCCGGGTGCTCGAGGAACCGCTGCCAGGCGACCCCGGCCCGCTCCGCCTCCTGCAGCGTCGTGATCGTCACCGCGTTGTCCTCAAAGCCCGGCATGACATCGACGTCGTTGCGGTAGCCGGTGGCGACCACGAGGTGGTCGTACGGGTGCACACCGCCGGCCGTGGTCACCACCTGCCGGGCCACCGGGTCGATACCGGCGGCCTCGGCGCGCACCAGGTCCACGTCGTGCGCCTCGAGCGTCGGCGCCACCGGGAAGGTGAGGTCGCCGGGCGTACGTTTGCCGAACGGCAGCCAGATCAGGCTCGGCGTGAACAGGAAGTGCTCGCGCGGCGAGATCACCGTGACGTCGACCTCAGGGCCGAGCTCGTCACGGATGCCGATCGCGGCGGCCAGCCCCGCGAAGTTGGCTCCGAGCACCAGCACCTTGGCGACCATGACCTGCTCCTTCCGCGTGGGACGTTCCCACAACTCCAGTGCACCGTCGTGGCGGTCACCGGCCCAGGGTCGAAGGTCCTTTCGCGCGACGACATCGTCCTTATTTTCGTATACGATGATGGGGTGAAGAGGCGACTTCTCCATGGAAAGCCGGTCACCGACGAGCAGATTCAGGCGTGGGCCGATGAGGCCGAGGCCGGCTACGACCTGTCGACGCTCCCGAAGCCGCGTCGCGGTCGTCCGCCCGTAGGCGATGGCCCCGGCACGGTGGTACCGGTGCGACTCGACGCAGCGACCATCGCCGCACTGACCGCGAGGGCCGAGGCCGAGGGCATCGCGACCCGCTCGGACGCGATCCGGGCGGCGGTACGCGAGTGGGCGCGGATTGCCTGACCTGCACCAGTCCGCCCGCAAGCACTACCACGGTGACCGACTCGACGATGCCGCCGGGACGCCACGTCTCAGGCCGACGGGGCCGAGCTTCTCTTGCGCCGGATGCCGTGTCGCACATGCGCTTGAATCAAGATGAGGAAGGTTGATTCAGATGAATGACGCCGCACCGCCGACAGCAATGCTCATCGGCCAAAGGATCAAGCGCGCCCGAACTCGGGTGAACCTGACGCAGCGCGCGCTCGCGGAGCGGACCGGCATCGCGCAAACCCGACTGAGCCGCGCCGAGGGTGACTCGGTGACCCCGAAGATGAACGAGATCCTCGCGGTCGCGGGCGCGACCGGAGCGATGGTCTCGGAGATCACCGGCTGGTCCGAGGTGCGAGAGCGCGCCGTGTGTATGGGGCGCTCGACGAACGGCGCGGCGATGGACGAGATGCGTGAGCAGCTGCGGTTCTTCCTCGAGCTGAACGAGGGTCGAGCGGTCGCGGCTGCTCGAGTGCTTGCCGGCGACGCTCGGCCTGGCATTGGCGGGGGTGCTGGAGCCATGGCGGGTGGATGCCGTCGTCGCGGCGGCGGCCGCGGTGAGGTCCGAGGCGCTGGTCGAGTTCGAGGCCCGGCTCTACGCCACCGAGGTGGCCGGCCTGCCGAGGCCGCGGCTGGCCGAGCGGGCCCGGGGTGCTGCGGTGAAGGCCGATCCTGACGGCGCAGCCCGGGCCCGAGCGGATGCGCCACGGCAACGGGGGCTGCGGGTGCAGCCCTGCCCGGAGGTGCCCGGGCTGATGCGATGGACCGTAGACCTGCCCGACCAGCGGTCACGCACCCTGCTGGCGGCGGTCGACGCCCTGGGCGGTGAGTACCTGGCCGCCGATGACGCGGCGCGGGCCGCGGCCCGCGCCGCAGGAGAGCCGGTGCCGACGAAGCGCAGTGTGGCGGCCGCGAGGGCCGACGCCCTTGCTGACCTCGCCCTGTCGAATGCCACGGTGCACACCACGGTCGAGCTCGTCGTGACCCCGCAGACCGCGCAGGCCGTCACGCTGGTGCGCCGTCCCGATCCGGACGGCGCGATCGCCGACGCCCTGGCCACCCATCGCACCGGCAGCACCGGCCGCGGGAGCAATGCCGGCCGCGGAGACAGCCGGGCCAGCACCGCCCGCGGAGACAGCCGGCGCAGCACCGGCAGCGGAGGCCGCGACAGTGCGGGTGCGGTGGACGTGCTGGTGCCGGCCGACCCGGTGCTGGTCGACCTGGTCACCGGCCGCACGACCCGCGCCACCATCGCCGCCGGCCCGCTCGAGGCCGAGCTCGGGTCGCGACTCGGCGAACACCTGCGCGTCGCGGCCAACCCGTTCCTCACCACCCGCCCACCACCACAGCGCGCCAGCGCGACCGCACCGGCGCCGGCCCTGACCGTCGACAGCGACCCGGTGTGGTTCGTCGACGGCATCACCCAGGCGCCCGGCACCTCCGGGCTGCTCGCCGCGGAGGTCGGCCGCATCCTCACCGACCCCGACACCACGTTCCGGGTCACCGGCGGCCCGGTCGGCAGCGCCGACGGCACCCCTGAACGCCGCCACACCTACCGGCCCGGCAGAGCCCTCGCCGCCACGATCCGCGCCAGAGACGGGCACTGCCGGTTCCCCGGCTGCTCCGTCCCCGCCCGCCGCTGCCAGCTCGACCACGTCATCCGCTACCCCGACGGGCCGACCACGGAGGACAACCTCTGCGCGTTGTGCCCTACCCACCACGCCGTCAAACACCACGCCGGCTGGACGCTGACCATGACACCTGACGGCACCTGCACCTGGACCGCCCCCACCGGCCGACGGCACACCACCGAACCCGCCACCCGGCACGACACCGCCGCCTGACGACGTCGGGCCGGCGTCACGTGCCGGTCGTGTGCACGCTCAGGTGTGGGCGACCACGTTGACGACGTTGCAGTCGCGGTCGCGGAAGAAGAAGCGGTGCACGTCCCACACCGCGTCCGTCAGCGGATGAACAATCTCGAGACCGGCAGCAACGACGCGTTCGTGGATCGCGTCGACCTCGACCCGCTCCGCCACACCGATACAGGTTCAAGGCCGAAAGACCCTGGGCACCAACGCATCACCGACGAGACGCTCACTGTGGATGCCGGGCCACCCGGGCCGGCAGCGCAGAAGAGGAGGCGAGGATGTCGACGACGTCCGTCACCGAACAGACCATCCCGACGACCGGGACCGGCTCACCGGTCGTCGTCGGAGTTGACAGCAGCGCCGCCGGCCAGGCCGCTCTGGCCTGGGCGATCCAGGAGGCGGAATCGCTGAGCCGGCCACTGCACGTGGTGCACGCGCACGCCATCCACGAGCAGTGGCCGGGCCACTACGGGGTGCTCACGGCACCACCGCCCCACGACGACAACGTGCTCGTCGACGCCGTCGCCTCAGCAGGCGGACTCGCCGATCGGCCCGGGGTGCTCGCCTCGAGTGTGTGGGGGGACGCGTCGATGTTCCTCGTGGAGTCCTCCACGGAGGCCACTGTCGTGGCTGTCGGAGCGCCCCGCCACGGCGCGGTCGGCAGCGCCGTGCTCGGCTCGACCGCGCTCGATGTCGCCGCCCACGCCCTCAGCCCCGTCGTGATCGTCCCGGCTGGCCTGCCGGTCAGGTCCGTGACCCGAGGTGTCGTCGTCGGCGCCGACGGCTCCGACGCGAGCAGGTCGGCGATCGAGGAGGCGTTCCGCCGGGCCGACCGATTGGGACTCCCGGTCGTCGTGGTCCATGCCTGGTACTTGGACTACGTCGGGCCGGGCGTCCTCGCCCCCGATGTGGATGCCGAACGCCGGCGCGTTCGCGAGCATGAGCGTGCCCTGGTCACCGAGACCGTGGCAGCAGTCGCGTCTCGCTACCCCGGTGTGACCATGCAGCAAGAGATCGTCAACGGCGACCCGCTGCGGGTGCTCAGCGACGCGTCTCGTGGCGCGGAGATCGTCGTGCTGGGCAGTCATGGCCGCGGCGAGATGGCCGGCTTGCTGCTCGGCTCGGTGAGCCAGGCGTT
>JBOFJB010000025.1:0-2330 GCA_051650465.1 Dermatophilaceae bacterium
CCTACGTGCTCATCGGCGGGATGAAGGGCACCACCTGGGTGCAGATCATCAAGGCCGTGCTGCTCATCGCGGGCACCGCGGTGATCACGGTCTGGGTGCTCGGGCGGTACTCGTTCAACCTGTCCGGCCTGTTCGAGGCGGCGGTCGACCGCTCGGCCAAGGGCGAGGCGATCCTCGACCCCGGGCTGCGGTACGGCACCAGCCTGACCACCCAGATCGACTTCATCTCACTGTCGATGGCGCTGGTGCTCGGCACGGCCGGCCTCCCGCACGTGCTGCAACGGTTCTACACCGTGCCCACGAGCAAGCAGGCACGTAAGTCGGTGGAGTGGGCGATCTGGCTGATCGGCGGGTTCTACCTGCTCACCCTCGTCGTGGGCTACGGAGCGGCCGCGCTGGTCGGCCCGGAGGCCATCGGCGCCGCCCCCGGCAAGGCGAACTCGGCCGCGCCCCTGCTCGCCTACGAGCTCGGCGGGTCGGTGCTGCTCGGCATCATCTCCGGGGTCGCGTTCGCCACCATCCTCGCGGTGGTGGCCGGCCTGACCATCGCGACCTCGGCGACCTTCGCCCACGACCTCTACAAGGAGGTCTTCAAGCGAGGCAGGACGACCCAGGAGCAGGAGGTGCGGGTGGCACGCATCGCCGCGGTGGTCATCGGCGCCGTCGCGATCGTCGGCGGCATGTACGCCAAGGACCAGAACGTCGCGTTCCTCGTGGCGCTCGCGTTCGCCGTGGCTGCCAGCGCGAACCTGCCGACCATCCTGTACTCGCTGTTCTGGAGGGGCTTCAACACCCGTGGCGCGCTGTTCTCGATCTACGGCGGGCTGGCCAGTGCGATCGGGCTGATCGTGTTCAGCCCGGTGGTCTCCGGCAAGGTCGACCCGGCCACCGGAGCCAACCTGGCGATGCTCCCGCCGAGCGTCGACTTCTCCTGGTTCCCGCTCGACAACCCCGGCCTGGTCTCCATCCCGCTCGCGTTCTTCCTCGGCTGGCTCGGCTCGGTCACGAGCGACGAGCACAACGAGCAGAAGTACGCCGAGATGGAGGTGCGCAGCCTCACGGGGCACGGGGTCGCCCAGGCGATCGACCACTGACCTTCTGACGCATGCCCGCCCGGGTCGCGCTCACCGCGCACCCGGGCGGGCCGGTGACTACGGTGCCCCGCAGTGCCCGCGGACATACCACGGCTCACCGGGGCATGTCGACGCCATGGCGGCGTTCGGCGTCGGTGGCGTCGACAGGTGGACGCCACCGACGCACCTTGACGCCATGGCGGCCGGATGACGGCTCGACACGACCGGCCCGGCGTCATCGGGCGGGCCGGTGTCTGTCACCACCGCTGGGCTCTGCACCGGCTTGACCTTGACCCTGGGTCAACCCGGCACGCTCGCGGCATGACCACCACACCAGCCATCGAGCTCGTCGGGCTGACCAAGTCCTTCGCCGACACCGAGGTGCTCCGGGGCGTCGACCTGCGCGTGCCTCCCGGCACCATCCAGGCGCTGCTCGGGTCGAACGGCGCCGGCAAGACCACGGCCGTCCGGATCCTGTCGACGCTGCTCCGGGCCGACGGCGGCAGCGCCGTCGTCGGCGGGTTCGACGTCGCCACCGATGCGGCCCGCGTACGCGAGTCGGTCAGTCTCACCGGGCAGTTCGCCGCTGTAGACGAGGTGCTGACCGGCCGCGAGAACCTCGTGCTCGTCGCCCAGCTGCGCCACCTGCCGGATGCCGGTGGGGTCGCCGACACCCTGCTCGCCCGGTTCGACCTCGAGGGCGCGGCGGACCGCCGAGCCGGCACCTACTCCGGGGGGATGAAGCGCCGCCTCGACATCGCGATGAGCCTGGTCGGCGACCCGCCCGTGCTGTTCCTCGACGAGCCGACCACCGGGCTCGACCCGCAGTCGCGGCTCGAGGTGTGGCGAACCGTCAAGAAGCTCGCCGGCCGCGGCACCACGGTGCTGCTCACCACGCAGTACCTCGACGAGGCCGAGCAGCTCGCCGACCGGATCGCCATCCTGCACGGCGGCCGCGTCATCGCCGAGGGCACCCTCGCCGAACTCAAGGGCCTGTTCCCGCCGGCGACCGTCGAGTACGTCGAGAGACAGCCCTCGCTCGAGGACATCTTCCTCGCGATCATCGGCCACGACGACGCCGGCGCTGAGAGGAGCCGGCGATGACCGCCCTCCTGCGCGACACCACCGTGCTCACGAAACGCTCGCTGCGCCACGTGCTCCGCAGCCCCGACACGATCATCACCACGGCGATCACGCCGGTCGCCATGCTGCTGCTGTTCGTCTACGTCTTCGGCAGCGCGATCGACGTCGGCGGCG
>JBOFJB010000026.1:0-6509 GCA_051650465.1 Dermatophilaceae bacterium
GTGTTCGCCAGGTACGCGCCGTACGTGCCCGGTCCGCCGGCGTGCGGATGCCGGTCGGGGAAGAGCAGCGTCCAGCCGTGTGCAGCCGAACTCGGTGAGCAGCCAGCTCCACTCGGCAATCGCCCGCACCGAGTCGGGCGCCCATAGCCCCACGTGGTGCGAGGGCGAGTTCCATCGGTGACGTCATGGCCGGTCGCATCGGCAACCTGTTGGGTCGCCGGGGCGAGAGCCGGCGTCGGCCGTTGCGCCGGAGTTCATCACCTGTTCGGCTGGTGGCACCCCTGATCGGTGCCGCTCGCTGCCCGGGCTGGTCACGATAGGTGGTGGAGGTGCACCCGTGACCGAGACACTCGCCCGACCAGCCCGCGCGCAGAACGCGCGGTCGCACGACGCCACAGCCCGTGCGATCCCGACCCGCACCATCGCGACTCGTGACATCCCACCTCGGGACATCGCGACCTGCGACACCCGAACGTGTGACATCCCAACGTGTGACATCACGACTCGGGACATCCCAATTCGTGACATCGCAACCTGCGACCAAGCGGCCGACTCGGCCGCCGCGTGGGACGCCTGGGCGGCGCGCGTCGACGGCGAGCGCGACATCGCCGTCGTGCTCGACGCCATGCCCCGCGCCCACTCTCACGTCCGGACGGGCCGGCCCGTGGAAGGTCCGCGCCACCCACTCGCTCCGGTCGACGGTGTGCTCGCCGCACCGGCCGGTGTCGTCGGACCGTTCAGCAGCCCTGCTCGGCCGCGGCTTCCCCAGCGGCTACGGCGTCTCCTGCGGCTACGGCGTCCCCAGCGGCGCCCGGGACGGCCACGTCGGCTCGGTGTCGACCGAGGCTTCATCCACCTCACCGCGCGCGACCAGTCCACCGACTGGGGTCGGCTGCGGCTGGCCCTCCTGGTCGCTGCCGCGCTGTGGTGCGCGAGCAACGCCACCACTGTGGTGGCGCTGACTCAACGGTGACCACCAACGGGCGGTGACCTATCGGTCGCGGTCCAGCACCTGGCGAGTCGACCGCTGCGCGCCGCGGCCACGCCCTGGCGCGCACCCCGGAGGTAGCCGTCGCCATCCGGTACCTAGGGTGTGTGGATGGAGTACCGGTACCTCGGCAGCAGCGGGCTGAAAATCTCGGAGATCGCCTTCGGCAACTGGCTGACCCATGGCTCGCAGGTGGAGAACGACGTGGCCACCCAATGCGTGCGGGCGGCTCTCGAGGCGGGGGTGAGCACGTTCGACACCGCCGATGTCTACGCGAACACCCGCGCCGAGACCGTCCTCGGCGAGGCGTTGCACGGGGAGCGGCGGGAGAGCCTGGAGATCTGCACCAAGGTGTACTGGCCGACCGGGCCGCGTGGGAAGAACGACTCCGGACTGTCGCGCAAACACATCATGGAGTCGATCGAGGGCTCGCTCCGCCGGCTGCACACCGACTACGTCGACCTCTACCAAGCGCACCGGTACGACACCGAGACCCCGCTCGAGGAGACGATGCAGGCGTTCGCCGACGTCGTCCGCCAGGGCAAGGCGCTGTACATCGGGGTCAGCGAGTGGACCGCCGAGCAGATCCGCGCCGGGCACGCGCTGGCGACCGATCTCGGCATCCGGTTGGTCTCGAGCCAGCCGCAGTATTCGATGCTGTGGCGGGTCATCGAGGGTGCGGTGGTGCCGACCTGCGCCGAACTCGGCATCGGCCAGATCGTCTGGAGCCCGATCGCCCAGGGGGTGCTCAGCGGCAAGTACCTGCCGGGCCAGGCCCCACCGGCTGGGTCGCGCGCCACGGACGACAAGGGTGGCGCCGGGATGGTCGCGCGGTTCATGAACGACACCGTGCTCACCCGGGTGCAGGCACTCCGGCCGATCGCGGATGACGTGGGGCTGAGCATGGCGCAACTCGCCGTGGCGTGGGTCCTGCAGAACGACAATGTCGCCGCGGCGATCGTCGGTGCGTCGCGGCCGGAGCAGGTGGGCGAGAACGTGCAGGCTGTCGGGGTGCGACTCGAGCCCGAGGTGATGACGCGCATCGACGAAGCGCTCGGCGACGTGGCCGAGCGAGACCCGGCCAGGACTGCCGAGAACGCGCCCACGACCCGCCCGAGTTGAGCCCTACCGCCCCACCGATGAGTCGGTGAGGGGCCTCGCGCTCCGACCACTGGGCTTGGTGGGTGGCACGGCCCCGACCAGGGCGAGAGCGCCGGCCGGGACCGTGGGTCTGTGGTGGTTCTCCTTCAGACGGAGGAGTCCAGTTCGGCGACTGTGGTGCTGTCGAGATAGCGGCGGTCGAAGTCGTCAACCCAGGACGCCTCGAGGGTCCGGCGGAAGGCCGCGACGACCTCCTCCAGGGTGCGTGCCTCGAACGTGGTGTCATCGACGAGCTGGCGGCGGTACTGGTCGACGTGTGCGGTGACCGCGGCGTTGCCCGTCGGGTGCAGCACGACGAACCTCCCGGTGGCCTCGCCGCTGTCGTTGGCACCGAGCACGAGAAGGTGGTCCCGCAGCAGTTGGCCGGTCCGGCCGCGGCCGAGGTAGTCCGCCGCGTCGTCCGCGAACGCGTCCGACCTGGTCATCAGGTCTCGGGCCCGCGGATGCAGTTCCGGGCGGGTTCCCGAGAGGTCCTCGAAGTAGGTGACCTTCACGCCGAGGAAGCGCTTCGCGCCATCGGTGTCGATGTACGACACATGCACGTCGTGGCGGGTGTCCAGGCCCGACACGATCGACCAGCGGCGCCCCGGCGAGTAGTCGAACACGATGTCGGTGACCTGGGCGATGTCGGGCCACACGGCCCGCAGCGCACGCGTGGTGTCCTCCGCGTACACCTGGTCGGTCAGTGGGCCGAAGAGGTTGAACGACAGCGACTGGCTGAGCAGCAGGTTGCTGTACCAGCGCCCACCGTCGCCCCCGCTGCCCGGCTCGGGCCGAGCCAGCGAGCGGCGCACGGCATCCCGCGCCTCGGTGGACAGGAACGCGAGGCCTTGGCGGTCGGGGTCGGCGACC
Source organism: Dermatophilaceae bacterium (assembly GCA_051650465.1). Classification (GTDB taxonomy): domain Bacteria; phylum Actinomycetota; class Actinomycetes; order Actinomycetales; family Dermatophilaceae; genus JBOFLG01. The sequence goes on from JBOFJB010000026.1 coordinate 3,002, forward strand.
GAAGAGCCGTCGTGTGGCTGTCCGCCGGCCGGCGCCAGACCCCGTTCCTGGCGCCAGAGCGACTGCATCAACCGGGCCCGCTGCTGCCACGGGTTCCGGTCCCAGGTGTGGTACGCCTGGTGCTCTCGAAGGGTGGACTCGTTCAGCATGAGCAGAAAATAGGCCGCGGATGTCGTGCGCATGGGCGGTCCGCGCGGCGGCGAGCCGTTCGGACGAGATGGTCGGTCCGACTGGATACCTCGTCGCTCGGACGTCGGGCCGGAGTCCGGGCTGCTCCGGCGTGGCGTCTCCCGATTTCGCTGCGCCCGGTGACCTCTCGTGGCTGGTGCGCGGCCAGCGGCGACCCGGCTTTTCCACACTGCGGCGAGAGATCCTCGCTCATCCACAGGTCGCGCCGGCGTCGTCGTGTCGGCCGCCCGGCAGCGGCGCGACTTCTTAAGGTCGTCCCACACACCGTTCGAAGAGGGGGCCAGTCGATGGAGATCACCCGGGCGCTCGCGTTGGGCAACAGTCTGGTGCGGCAGCACGGGCTCGACGGCTGGGTCGTCGTCGCCGACCGTGCCAAGACCAGGGCCGGGGTCTGCCGGCCCGGCATTCGGCAGATCGGCCTCAGCCGGCCCATCACCGAACTGCACTCGGAGCGAGAGGTGCGGGACACCATCCTTCACGAGATCGCCCATGCGCTCGTCGGCCCGGAGCATGGGCACGACTCGGTCTGGCAGGCCAAGGCACGCGAGATCGGGGGGACGGGGGAGCGGTGCCTTCCGGCGGACGCTCCCCGCCCGCTCGGTGAGTGGGTCGGATGCTGCCCGGTCGGTCACCAGCGGAGGCGGCACCGGGCGCCCCGGCGGGTCGAGTCGTGCGGCACCTGTAGCCGGCGCTTCGACACAGGCCACCTGCTGACCTGGACCTACCGCGGGCGTCCCGGCAGCATGCCGGCTGGCTACACCGCCGAACTGGCCGCACTCCGCGCCGCGGAGGTGCCCGGCCCGGTACGGCCAACACCACGGCTGGGCGACCTCGTCACGGTGGTCCGCGGCCAGTTCGCCGACCGCGTCGGAGCGGTGGAGCACGTCGGCGTCCGGCGGGCGCAGGTACGGGTCGGTGAGGCGCTGGTCGGCGTCCCGCTCGATGCGCTTCATCCGGCTGGCCCGGCGTCGGTGGGGTGACCCGGTGCCTCGCTGGCGGACCTGGCGCCCACCACCCGTGCCGTGGATGCGCCGCGAGCGCGGGTCCGGCGAACGCCGTGCGACGTGAGGGCGCTCACGCCACCGGGCTCTCGGTGACCACCTGGTCAGCGGGGAGAATGTCGCTGTGCCAGAACAGGTCGTGCGGGTCGAACGGCGCGGATCCGATGACGTCTCCGCGGCGCCGAGCCCGGCGTCGTCCGGGGCTCGCGTTCGGGGATCGCTCAGGGACCGCCGGCCGGCGTCCTTCGGGATCCGCGTGCCGAGGTTGCTCGGCGGACGCCAACCCGGGTCGCTCGGGGACCGTCGGTTCGTCGACTGGCGGGCTCCGACCGAACACTGTGAGCGCGCGGTCGTCCTCGCCGGTGGCGGTGCCATCGGCGTCGCCTGGGAGGCCGGGATCATCCTCGGCCTGCGCGACGGTGGCGTCGACGTGCGCACGGCCGACACGATGATCGGCACCTCGGCCGGCTCGATCGTCGCCGCGCACCTGCGGGTGGGCACCGACGACAGCATGTCCTTCGCTCACGGACGGAGCGGCACGTCGCTCGCCCGCTTCGGCCGACCGGGGGCCGCGGACACTGGCCGCTACCTGCGTGCCCAACTCGCTGTCGACCCGCGCCGTCGCCGCGCCGCTGTCGGACGCGCGGCGCTCACTGCCGCCACCGGTCCGGAGGCCGACTGGGTCGACGTCACCGGGCTCGGTCTCACCGGATGTGCCTGGCCCAGCCGGCGGCTCTGGGTCACCGCCGTGGATGCCGATACCGGTACCTCGGTGGTGTTCGACGACACCAGCGGCGTCCCGCTCGACCGCGCGGTCGCCGCCAGCTGCGCCGTTCCCAGCGTCTTCCCCGCGATCGAGGTGGCCGGGCGCCGCTACGTCGACGGTGGCCTACGCAGCATCGCCAACGCCGATCTGGCGGCCGGTCACCGGCGGGTGCTCGTGCTCTCGCCCTACCCGGTGGCGCTCCATCTGCGCGACTGGCCACCCACCCAGGTGCGGGCGTTGCGCGGGCACTCCCGCACCCAGTTGGTCGTCCCCGGCATCCGCGACCTGTCGGTGATGGGCGCCAACCCCCTCGACACGCGTCGAGGGAACAGCACCTTCGAGGCCGCTCGTGAGCACGGCTGTCGCGTCGCGCCACGGATCGGGGAGTTGTGGGACGGCTGAACCCGGCACGCCTCCGGGCCGCCAGGCGGTGTTCCGGTGGGGTGGCTAGGCTGGCCCGGTGACCCAGCAGTTCACGGTGGCCGTCATCGGGTCGTCGGCCGTGCTCCTCCTGCTGGCGTCCGGTTACGCGGCACGTGACCGTCTCGTCGACGACTGGCTGCTTGGTGTGGCCGCCCTCGTGGAGATCGCGGTGCTCGCGCAGTTGGTCAGTGGCCTGTTCGGGCTCAGTGAGATCGCCGAGCGCATCGACCGTGCGACGTTCCTCGCGTACTTGGTCTCGCTGCCGTTCGTGCCCGCGGGCACCGCATTCATCGCCATCAAGGAGAAGTCCCGCTGGGCGATGGCCGCCGTGGCCGCTGGGGCCTTCGCGGTAGCGGTGATGACGGTCCGGCTGCATCAGATCTGGGTGAGCAGTGTCTGACCCAGAGCAACCGGGGAGCCCGCCCACCCTGGGCGGTGCAGGCACGCTGGTCGTGGTGGTCTACGCCGTGCTTGCGTTGGCCGCGACGGGCCGGTCCGTGGTGCAACTCGCCGTGGATGCCGGCCGGGCGCCGGTGGCGTACGGCCTGTCAGCAGTCGCGGCTGCGGTCTACCTGTTCGCCACGTGGTGCTTGGCCCGCGGCGGGCGCTGGGTGCGACCCGGCACGGTCGCGTGCGGAATCGAACTGGCCGGCGTGGTCCTGGTCGGCGCAGCGTCCGTCGTCGTGCCGTCCGCCTTCCCGGACCGCACCGTGTGGTCGCATTTCGGCGCTGGCTACGGGTTCGTCCCACTGGTGCTGCCAGTCCTCGGGTTGTGGTGGTTCCGGCGGCTGTCCCACGGCCGGTCGGTGGCTCGGCAGCGTGCTGCCGCGTCCCGCACCCCAGCCGGGTGAGTCGGGACTGACCGAGGCATCTCGCGAGCGCCCCTATGGTCGCTCCCGCCCTGGCCCGACGCTCGTGCGGCCGGCACCTCAGGTGTCGCCGCCAACCGGGAGGGTGCGGTGGCGATGGTGGTGCCAGCGGGGGCGGGCGGCATCCCGGGACCGACGTATGCTGGGACGAGGTCATGAGCGCCAGCGCCAAGCCCCGGCTCGCTGGCCGGCAACCCTCCTTCCGCGGTGGGGTGCCCCGGGTGAAGACCTGGCGTGCGGCATCCGCCGCCCGCAAGCGC
>JBOFJB010000027.1:0-1618 GCA_051650465.1 Dermatophilaceae bacterium
CTCTTCCGCGCGGATCGTCAGTCATCGGCAGAGGGCCTCGCCCGGTTGGCCCATGCCTTCAGGAGTCGCTCAGTGACAGCACCCGGATCAACGTCGAACCCGTCGAGGATCTGGCGTCGCTGAACGTTACGTGCGAAGTCCTCGAACTCTGCATCACTGACGTCCCGCAGACGGTCGGCCGGTTGAATCCGCCTCGGCAATCGTGCGTTCAGACTTTCCGAATCGGACGCCGTTCCGTCCGGACCACGACCGCAACCATTCGATCTTCCCGTCTCGGCTTGCCTTCGGCAGCGCCCAGGGCAAGCAGCAGATCGCCTCGTGCGATCGTTGGGTTCCCTTCTCGACCGCTGAGTCGATTTTTCGCAGACGGCCAACGCCGCGACCGGCTGGGACTTGTCGCTGTGAAGATCACGATCCGACACAAGGCCCAGGTGCCCGGCACTGGCCGTCGTGGTCGATGCCTAGAGGGTGTCGGCGCGGTACTGTGCCAGCACGTTGTCGATGCCGTCGTCGGCGACCAGGCGTCCCGAGCGCAGGTACAGCCCGCGAGTACAGAACCGCTTGAGGTCACCCTCGGAGTGCGAGACGAGGAACAGGCTGCGTCCGCGTGCGAGCAGCGACTCCATCCGGGTGTAGCACTTCTCCCGGAACGCGGCGTCGCCGACGGCGAGCACCTCGTCGACGAGCACGATCGGCTCGTCGAGCGTGGTGATGACGGCGAAGCCGAGCCGCACCTGCATCCCTGACGAGAAGTGCCGGAACGGCATGTCGAGGTTCTGCCGCACCTGCGGCCCGGCGAACTCGATGATGTCGTCGAAGCGCTCGTCGATCTCTTTCTTACCCAGCCCGTGCAGGCCCGCGGTCAGGTAGACGTTCTCGCGCGCCGACAACTCGCCGATGAAGCCGCCGGTGAGTTCGATCAGCGGCGCGACGCCGTGGCGCACCTCGATCGTGCCCTCATCGGGGATGAGCACCCCGGCGATCATCTTCAGCAGCGTCGACTTGCCGCCACCGTTGGCACCCACGAGGCCGACCGCCTCGCCGGGCGCGACATCGAAACTGATGTTGTCGAGCGCCATGAACGTCTCGTTCGACGACGTGTTGCGCCGGCGCAGCAGCATCTCGCGCAGTGACAGCTTGCGCCGGCGGCTGCGGTAGAACTCGATGCCGAGGCCGCGGGCCTGAATGACCGGGTCCACTCAGATCTCCTTGAGCACGGCCGACTCCATCCGCGCAAACACCCGGATGCCGAGCAGCAGCAGCACGAGCGCGACGAGGGTGCCGATGACGAGCGGCGCCACTGCGAGCGGCTCGGCGAAGAAGCCGGCCCGCTGCAACTCGAGCACCGCGGTCATCGGGTTGAACGCCAACACCATGCGCATCCACTCGGGTGCGTTGCCGACGGAGTAGATGATCGGGGTGCCGTAGAACATCATCCGCAGCACGATGCGCACCACCCGGATGGTGTCGTCGGCGATCACCGTGGCCGGCGCGAGCAGCAGCCCGATGCCGATGCAGAGCACGAACTGCAGGGCGACCCCGAGCGGGAAGTAGACGATCTGCCAGTCCAGGCGGCTCTGGCCGGTGGCCAGGTAGAAGACGAGGAAGGCGATGAGGA
>JBOFJB010000028.1:0-2641 GCA_051650465.1 Dermatophilaceae bacterium
CGGATGACGACCCGGCCAAGGCCGAGAGCGCCGCCCACCTGGGGTCGGTCACGTCGTGCTGGTGATTCGGGTCCTCCGCGAGCGGAACACCGCACTCGGAGCACAGTCCGGGGCAGTCCGGCCGGCATACCGGCTGGAACGGCAGTGCAGGCACCACGGTGTCACGCAGGACCGGGTCGAGGTCGATGAGACCGTCCTCGACCCGATACTCCTCGGCAGCGTCTGCGTCGCCCACCTCGTTGCGGTGGGCGTGCCGGTCGGCGTAGGCGAACAGTTCCTGGAACCCGCCGTCGAACTCGACAGACATCGGAGCCAAGCACCGTACGCAGGCGCCGCTTGCCACGCCGCGTGCCGCACCGGTGACGAGGACCCCTTCGAGCACCGACTCCATCCGGATGTCGAGCCGCAAAGCGGACCCGTCCTCGACCCGGATGACGTCGGTGCCAAGGTCACGCGGCGCCAGGGCATCCCTCGTCAACTCGTGCATGACCCCGGGCCGACGTCCGACGAGCCTGGTGTCGAGCACGAGCGAGGACCGAGGATCGAGTCGAGTCATGACCTTGGGGAGTCGAGCGTGGGGAGTCGAGGTGGTGCGGTGCGCGGTACGAAGGCTCACCGGCTGGTAAGGGTACCGGGCGCCGGGACGTCGGCCCAAACCGGTGGAACGAGCCGGCATCCCGAACGAGTCGTGCTGACCGTCGAGGGTGGTGCCCTGGGGACGGATGGCGGACATCGGTGACACCTTCGGGGTGAGGCGCGAGCCGCGCCCACCGAACCTGCCGTGAGAACGAGCCGAGCCCCGCGGGTCATTCCGAGGCGACGGCGGTCAGCAGGTGGCGACCGCCGAACGGCCGCGGCCATCAGCAGCCACGGCCGAGGGCTCGGAGTGCGTCGCCCACCTGCTCCGGGACGAGTCCGGTGACGTCTCCGCCGTACCTGGCGACCTCCTTCACCAGCGAACTCGACACATGCTCGAATGCAGGGTCGCCAGGGAGGAACACCGTCTCCACACCGGCGAGATGACGGTTCATCAGCGCCATCGGGATCTCGTAGGCAACATCGGTACCCCCACGGATCCCTTTGACGACCACCGCTGCCTCAGCCTCGCGGCAGACGTCGACGAGCAACTGGCCGGCGAACGCTTGTACCCGCACCCGGCCGGACAGGTTGGCTTCGGCGAGCGCGTGTTCGACGAAGCCGACCCGCTCCGCGACCGGGAAGAGAGCCGCCTTGCCGGGGTTGGGCAGCACCGCCGCGACGACCTCGTCGTAGAGCCGGGCAGCGCGAGCGAGCACGTCGAGATGCCCGTTCGTCACGGGGTCGTACGAGCCAGGACAGACAGCCCGGCGAATGAGGTCGGTCATCGACATCAACCTAGCAACGGCCGGTCCACCCCCCGGTGTCTCCGCGAGCACTCCCCGTCAGGTGATGCGCTCGGCGAACCACACCGTGGTGTCGCCGTACCGGCGCGGCCCGCCGGATCGGACGATGCCGGCAGGCCAGGTCGGCTCGAGGCTACGGCTGGACCGCTCCACCACCGCCAGCCCACCGGGCGCGAGCCAGCCGGCGGCGAGCCGACTCAGCACGCTCTCCAGAACCCGCTCGCCGAGGTCGTACGGCGGATCAGCGAAGACCACGTCGGCCGCGTCGCCTGACGTGGGCTCGCGAGCGAGCACTGCGGACACCTCGCCGATGCGCACCTGCACCCGCGGTAGCCGCAGCGCTCGAATGTTCGCCGCGACCGCGGCGGCCGCCCGGCGGTCGCTCTCGACGAGCAGCACGGATGACGCGCCGCGGCTGGCCGCCTCTAGCCCCAGTGCGCCCGACCCGGCGTAAAGATCGAGCACCTGTGCGCCGCGTACGACATCGGCCGCCTCGAGCGCCGAGAACACGGCCTCCCGTACGCGGGCGGACGTCGGACGCGTGCCAGAACCCCGGGGGGCTCGCAGGGTCCGGCCGCCCACTGTCCCGGCGATGATGCGCGTCATCGGTTCCCTCTCGGCCGTGCGGTGTCCACCGCTCGTGTCTCGGCTCGGCTGGTCTGGCCGCACCGGCTCGGCCGCGCTATCCGGACCATGCCGTGCCGACCTTGCTCCTCCACCGCACCGCCCTGCACCACGCCGCCCTCACCCGCGCTCGAGGAACGCGGCGTGGTCGGCGTCGACTCTGGCCTGCACGGCCGCGGCGAGGAACGGGTAGGTGGCGAGGCTCTCGTCGGCGTCGACAACTGCGAACGCGTCGTCGCGAGCGTCCGCGATCGCCTCCTCGTCATCAAGCACATGGAGGAACTCGAGTTGGGTCCGCCGACCGTGCTGAGCCGTGCCGAGGATGTCACCCTCGCGACGTTGGGCGAGGTCCAGTCGGGCCAACTCGAAGCCGTCCGTGGTGGCCGCCACCGCGTCGAGCCGGGTACGAGCGGCCTCGGCGTCGTTGCTCGTCACCAACAGACACAACCCTGGATGTCGACCGCGCCCCACCCGGCCGCGAAGTTGGTGTAACTGTGAGACGCCGAACCGGTCGGCATCCATCACCACCATCACCGTGGCGTTCGGCACGTCGACCCCGACCTCCACCACGGTGGTCGACACCACCACGTCGACCTCGCCGCGGGAGAAGCGGTCCATCACGGTGTCCTTCTCGG
>JBOFJB010000029.1:0-9520 GCA_051650465.1 Dermatophilaceae bacterium
GTCCCCGGGTGCGACCTGACCGACGCAGAGGCGCACTGGGTCGACGCGTGGGACGAGTTCGTGAAGATCATGCGGCCATTGATGAACGACCGGCACCTCCCCGGCCACCCGATCTGGGCGGACGCGTGGCTCGACTTCCCCGAGATGAAGCGCATCGACTGGGAGTCACCGACGATCCGCGTGCCGCGCAGCGTGACGCGACCGTCGGTGGACCCCGAACTGCCGCGCTGGAAGCAGAGCCACCTCACCAAGAACTACGACTTGTTCGCGCGGCACGTCGATGCGCTCATCCCCTGGGCGCATCACTGGGGGGTTTACACGTCGGCCTTCCCACCGAGTCGTCGCAAACTGGAGTGGCAGGCTCAGGACACGAAGTCGCTGTGGGACACCGTCATGCACTTCCGACCCTCGGGTATCCGCGCGAAGCGGCCGACGTACCTGCCGGCGCTTGTCGCGATCACGCAAACGTCGGTGATCGGCCCCCGTGGGCGTCGGCTCTCACCCCGCGAAACTGCTCGGCTGCAGGGGCTTCCCGACTCTTTCGTGTTTCCGAACCAGTCAGCAGCGGCGACCTACAAGCAGATGGGCAACGGCGTCAACGTCGGCGCGGTGTGGCACGTGTTTCGCGAGCACGTCCGGCGTGACCGGACGGCGCTGAACCGCACCGCTCGAGGTCGCGCCATCGTCGCGGCGGTCGATGCGGCACCGGCTCGTCCGAACGAGATCCTCGCCGCGCACCAACCGGCAGTCGCGCACCGGTAGGGGTCGCCTGGTGATGATGCGCGAGCCTGCACCGACGCATGACGAGGCCGCCGGGGTCGAACATTTCCTCCACTATGTCTCCAGCATGCTGGCCCGCGCGGACTTCCTCATCCCGCTCGCTGCCGCGCAACGGCAGTTTCGCGAGGACAACTACCAAATGGCGTCGGCCGCACAGCTCGAGGACCTCTTCTACGACGCCTTGGGCATGTACCTCCGGGAGAACCACCCACGCGTCGAGTTACGGCGACGCTCCGGAAACGAACTGTGGGACTACGGAGTCGGTGCGGCCGACCTCAGCCACAAAGAAAGCCAGTCACCTGATTTCGCCGTGTGGTGGACCGGAGGCAACCAGGAGGACGGCGCCTGGGCACCCAAGCGCGCGGCATGGAGGTACGAGCACACCATCGTGTTCGTCTACACCGGTGTGACCGGCACGTTGGGATGGCGTCTCGACCCGGTTGGGGACGACGCGGCTCTGCTGGCCGGTTTGACCGGGACGCTCTCCGGGTCATTGGGCATCAACGCGATCAGGCGCCGCACGCAGCGGAAGGGGCGGGAGGCGCTGGTCCTGATGGCGCCGCTCGGGCCGGCCCGGATGCGCGTCGAGCACGTGTGGCCGGCAGGTACCTGGGAGCACCTGTCCTTTCACGACATGTGGCCCGATCTCGGTGGGCCTAGGCTGGCATCGCGTGACCTTTGGCTGGACAAACAGCCCTCGCGCGGCGGCTCCGGGCTGGGGCAGGTCGCCGTCCAGGCTGCCGGCTCGGTTCTCACCCTGACCGCGGAGCCGATGCTGCCCGGCATCTATGTCTTCCCGCGCCGGGATCTGCAGGACATCCCGTTGGTCGCAAACAACCGGGCCCACTCTGCCGCGCCCGACTTCGTCCTCGCGTTGATGGATGACGCCCGGCGCCACGGTCGTTTCGTGCCGATGCCGCTGTGGTTCGCTTCCTTCGCCGATTCCGAGCCACCAAACGTGTACAGCCGCCAGCGCACCCAGTTCGAGGCTCTTTTCGCGCCACGCAGCCGTCCTGGGTCACCGACACCGCGCCCCGGAGCGCCACCACGACGACCGGGCCGATCTGGGCACTAGTACTCACGCTCGACGACAACCGGCGGCCAGAGGCTAGGCAGATGAACCGCACCCGTCAAAGCACCACTGCCGTCAATCGCTACCTGGTCCGCGGGATCCTGCTGCGTGCCGTTGCCATGGTGATCCTGTTGCTCATCCTCCTCTACGGGCTGCTCTCCTTCTACTACCCGAATGGCGACGGCGGAGCGCCCGTCTACTGTGGCGTGGCACTACTTGCCCAGGCCATGTGGGGCGGTGCCGACGCGCGGCAGAGAGGCTGGCGCGATGCTGCCTACCTGTGGTTCGGCGCTGCCTCGCTGCTGGGGGTCCTTGCCGCTGTTCCTTCCCTCTGGGGATTCCTGAAGGTGGCCCCGTTCTTGGTCGTTCCCGCTGCTGTCGGGATCGCGGTCGGTGAACTGACCCGCCCACGTCCACGACCGGTGCCCACCGCGTCATCCGGTACCGACCGTGACTGACACCGCCTAGAGCCCGGAGAGCAGATCGCCGTATCGTGCGAGCCGGTCGAGGACGTCATCGAACATCACCTGTTCGAACCCACCCGACGCCGCCGCACCAGCCTCGACTTCATCCCAGGTGCGCGGGGCCGCGACATGCGGCAGGTCACGACCGCGGAGCGAGTATGGGCTGATCGTCGTCTTCGCGGCGACGTTCTGGCTCCAGTCGATGAGTACCTTTCCTGGCCGCAATGACGTCGTCATCTTCCACAGCACCAGGTCGGGATGGGTGGCGGTCAGTTCTTGGGCGAGCCGCAGGCACAATTCGCGCACCTGCTCGCTGGTGAGGTCGCCGCCGAGGCCGGCGTACACCTGCATCCCCTTGCTGCCCGAGGTCACCGGATACAGGTCCAGTCCCACGGTGGCGAGCCGATCCCGCACCAGCAGAGCCACTTTGGCGCACTCATGCAGCCCTGCCGGCGCGCCGGGGTCGAGGTCGACGACAAGCCGGTTCGGGTTCTCGGGGCGGCCGTCGATGTCGACGGTCCACTGCGGCACGTGCAACTCGAGCGAGTTGAGGTTGACCAGGTAGGTGAGGTGCGCGAGGTCCTCGACGAGCGGATAGGTCACCTCGTCGATCCGCACTCCGGGAAGCCAGGACGGCGCCCCAGACGGCAGGTTCTTCTCGAAGAAGCGCTGCTCGGCGACCCCATGCGGCCAGCGCACCCGGGTGACGACCCGGTGAGCGAGGTGGTGTAACAGCACCGGCGCCACCTGCGCGTAATAACTGAGCACCTCACCTTTCGTGGTCTCGGTAGCGGGGTACATCACCTTGTCCAAGCTGGTCAGCCGGAGCCGTCGGCCGGCCACCTCGACCCGGGTCGCCTCGGGCAGATGCTCAGCCATCGTCATCCGCGCTGTGGATCAACTCGGCAGGGGTGAGGTCGTCCCGGATGCCGACGAAACTCGGGGCCCGCAGCCGGTGCCGTTCGGTCAGTTCGAGCGCACGCACCTCGATCACGAGTTCGGGGTCGACCCAGGTGGTGCCGGCCGCGTCGTCGCGCGGTACGTCGTCGACGAACGGGGATGACGACCGCGCGCCGCGGTGGATCCGGTCGTGGACCCAGGTGCCCGCCGCGCCGCCGAGGCCCGAACCGACCCGCCCGGCGTACCGCCACCCGCCCGTACCGTCGGGCAGGCCGACGAGCACCGCACCGAGCCGAGTCGAGCCGACTTGGGGTCGCCACCCACCGACAACCACCGAGTGGGTCGAGCGATGTGCCGTCTTGCGCCAGTCGGCCGAGCGACGTCCCGCCTGGTAGCGCGAGGTACGTCGCTTGCTGACCACACCTTCGAGGCCCTGCTCGCGGGTCGCGTCCAGCAACTCGACACCGTTGTCGTGCACCGGCGGCACCTGCCAGCGCGGCCCACCGAGCGCGAGCCGGTCGAGCAGGTCGCGACGGGCGCCCCAGGGTTGGTCGGTGAGGTCGGCACCGAAGAGCCGCAACAGGTCGAAGATCATCAGAGTGACCGGCTGGGTCGTCATCAGCCGATCGGCGTGTGACCGCCTGGTTACGTGCATCCGTTCGGTGAGCGCGTGGAAACTGGGGCGGGTATTCCGCAGGGCCACGACCTCGGCGTCCAGGAGCAGGTCGTCGTAGGCGGCTCCGAGCGCGTCGAACTCGGGAAACGCCGCCGTGACGTCGCGCCCCGTACGCGACCAGGCGGTAACCGCACCGCCGTGCACGTCCACGAGTACCCGCATGCCGTCCCATTTCACCTCGTGAACCCAATCGAGCCCGACAGGGACGCTCTCGACCGGAGTCGCGAGCATGGGGCGCAGCGGTGACACCCTCGTCATCCTGCCGTAGCCACACCGGGCGGAGCCGGGTGCCGAGCGCGGGCGGCTGCCACGCGACGATCGGGGCCGTATCTGGAGTGGGCGTCATCCACCGACGGCCGGCCGCGGGAACCCGCCGGGGCGGTCGGCACGGACGTACCCTGAGAGTCATGCGCGCGATCTGGAAGGGCGCGGTCTCCTTCGGCCTCGTCAACGTGCCGGTGCGGCTCTACTCCGCGACCGAGAACCATGACGTGCAGTTCCGGCAGGTGCACCGCGAGGACGGCGGCCGGGTCCGCTATCGCCGGTTCTGCTCGATCGACGGCCAGGAGGTGAGTTACGACGACATCGCCAAGGGGTACGAGACCGAGGACGGCGACATGGTCGTGCTCACCGACGACGACTTCGCCGACCTGCCGTCACGCACCTCGAAGGAGATCGGCGTCACCAAGTTCGTCCCGGCCGACCAGATCGACCCGATGTGGCTCGACAAGAGTTACTACCTCGAACCCGACAAGTCCGCGACCAAGCCGTACGCCCTGCTGCGCGATGCCCTGGTCACCGAGCAGCGGATGGCGGTGGTCACCGTCTCGATCCGTACCCGGATGACGATGGCTGTGCTCCGGGTGCGCGACAACGTCATCGTCATGCAGACGATGCTCTGGCCCGACGAGGTGCGCGCGGCCGACGTCGCCCGGATCGACGAAGACCAGCAGGCCACTGAACAGGAACTCGTCATGGCCAAGTTGCTGATCGACCAGTTGGCCGGCGACTACGACCCGAGCGAGTACGAGGACGACTACGCGATCGCGGTCAAGGAACTCGTGCGGGCCAAGGTCGAGGGCGGTGAGGTGCACATGCCGGCCGCCGACACCGGCGACCCCGGCGAGGTCGTCGACCTCCTCGCCGCGCTCGCCCGGTCGGTCGAGAAAGCAAAGGCCTCACGCGGGGAGGTGCCGGCGGCATCCGCCCACGCGGAGCGTGGGACCCGCGGGGCGAAGCCGGCGACAACGGCCACGAAAGAGGCTCCGAGAGCCGGCTGAGACACCCCGCACACGCGCGGCAAAATGACACTCGCTTGCGCAGCACCGCCTAGTCGTTGAACACTCGACCGCATGATCGCAGGGGTAGCCCGCGGGACATCGGCTCCCCCGCATGTAAAGCAGGTCGGCCGGCGTGCCGTCGTCGGTGGCGCGGCACTGTCCGCCCTGGCGGCTCTGGCCGGGTGCTCTGACGACGAGTCGCCGGAGTCGAGCGGCAGTGCAAGCCCCACGAGGTCGTCAGCGGCTGCGGACCCCGCCGACCAGTCGCTGGTCTGGTCCAACTGGCCCGGGTACATGGACTACACCGACGATGAGAAGAAGCGGCCCACCCTCGACACGTTCGTCAGCCAGACCGGCATCGAGGTCGACTACCGCGAGGACATCGACGACAACGTCGAGTATGTCGACTCCATCGAGGCCGACCTGATGGACAAGAAGCCGATTGACGCCGACGTCATCACGCTCACCACGTGGATGGCCGCCAAACTGGCCCGGCGGAAGGTGTTCCGGCCGTTCGGCCCGATCACCAGCGCGGCCGTCATCCCCGCGCTGGCCCGCCCCGACTGGGACCCGGAGCAGGAACTCTCGGTCCCCTGGCAGGCGGGGCTCACCGGGATCGCCTACGACGCACGCAAGGTCGACCGCGCCATCACGTCGATCGCCGAGATCTTCACCCGCTCCGACCTCAAGGGCCGCGTCGGGCTGCTGTCCGAGTTCGACGACACCGTCGGCCTGACGCTGCTTTCTCAAGGAACGGATGCCGCGACCGCCACGTCGAACGACGTCGAGGCAGCGATCGGCTTTCTCGGCGAGCAGAAGGAACGCGGCCAGATCAACGGGTTCTTTGGCAACGACTTCGTCGACGAACTCGCCTCGGGACGGCTCGCTGCGAGTCTTGCCTGGTCGGGCGACGTGCTCCAGGCGCAGGCGGACAACCCGTATCTGAAGTTCGTCGTACCCGATGAGGGCCTGATGATTTGGGCCGACAATCTCGTGGTGCCGGCCGCGTCGACCCGCGCGCCACTGGTCGCGAAACTGGTCGAGTACTACTACCAACCTCGGGTCGCGGCGAAGGTGGCTGCCTGGGTCAACTACATCTGTCCGGTCGAAGGCGCCCGCGACGCGATGCAGGGAATCGATCCCGACCTCGCACAGAGCCCACTGATCTTCCCCGACTCCTCGGTCCTCGAACGCACCTACCAACTCTCCGCCGCGGCCAGCGCCGACGAGTTGCGCGACGCGTTCGACGAGGTGGTCGGATGACGCCGCCGCGCGGTGTGTCGACTCGCCGCCTTGTCCGACGGGCCCACCGCGAGGAGTCTCGATGACCGACGACACCATCACCGAACCGGACACCCGGACGCGACAAGGACGCCACGGTGCGAACCGGCGACGTGGCCGACGCGGGCTGATCATCCCGAAGGTTGCCCTTCTCGCGGTACTGGCACTGGTCCTGGTGGTCGGCTTGTGGGCCGTTCTGCGTGACTCCGGCACCGACGACGCCGGCCCATCCTGCGACCAAAGCACGCCGCTGCGCGTCGTCGCCGACCCGGCGATCTCGCCCGCCATCGACACGGCCCTGCGTTCACTGCGAAGCAGTTGTGTCACGGTCGACCTCTCCAGCGCACCGTCCGGCGAGATCGCCGCGGCTCTGGGCCGGCAGTCCGGCTGGGGGCTATCGACCAAGCCACCGGACGTGTGGATCCCCGACTCGCGGGTGTGGCTGGACACCGCTCGCGCTGCGGGCACCGGCCCTCGCGAACTGCCGCGGAGCGGGGTGTCAATCGCCACCAGTCCCATGGTGGTGGCACTCGACCCGGAGAAGGCCCGGGCCGCTGGCTGGCCATCGACCCCGGCCGACTGGTCACAGCTCGCCGCAGACGGCGAGAGCACCCGCAGCGGGACCGGCGACCCACGGACCGAGAGCACCGCGCTGTTCGGGCTTTTCGCGGCGATCAGCGGCTCGGATGCCGACATCGAGTCGGTCGCGAGGTTCGGTAGCCGGTTGTCGGTCTCGACAGGTGCCGTCTCGCCGGCGCAGTTGGTCGTCGACGACGTCGTCGACGCCATCCCCACGTCGGAGGCCGACGTGTTGCAGTTGCAAGCCGGACGCGGTGAAGGCCGGGTGGTCGCATCGTACGACCCGAAGATGGCCGCGGTGCTCGACTTCCCGGCGACGCTGCTCGCCGGCGGCGACAAGGAGGCTCGTGGCCGCGCCTTCGAAGCGCTCACCACACATTTGACTCGCTCGGACGCCGCCCTCAACGCGCTCGCAACCGTCGGGCTCCGGTCGGCCGACGGCACGTTACCCCGACGGTTCCGCGACACCGAGGGGGTGAGCACCGCGGTCGCCGAGCCTTCGGAGGCGCTGACGGCAGCGGCCGTATCGCAGGCTCAGGCCTCGTGGTCACTCAGCGGACGGCGGTTCCGCGCGCTGCTCGCCATCGACCGCTCGGGATCGATGCTTGATCCCCTTCCTGGTGGCACGACGTCGAAGGCAGAGATCGCCACGCGGTCGATTCGGCGGGCTGTCCTCGGCGCCTCACCGGATAGCGACATGGGGCTGAGAACTTTCACGACCGACGGCGATGCCGCCGATGACCGCGAGATCGTGCCGGTGGCCCGGATCTCCTCTGGAAGTGGACCAGAAAACCAGCGCGCCCAGTTGCTCGGGGCGTTGACTCAACTCGCGCCCATCCCTGCCGGCGACACACCGCTCTACCAAGCGGTGCTCAGTTCCTACGCCCAAGCACAGGAGTCCTTCGTCTACGGACGGCTCAATGTCGTCGTCATCGTTACCGACGGTAGGAACGACCATCCGGCCGGAGAACTCACCCTCGATCGCACCATCGACCAACTCAGACTGCAGTACGACGGCAGCAAGCCGGTACGGATCGTCACCATCGGGTACGGCGATGGCGCCGACTCAGCGGCCCTGAAGAGGATCGCGGACGTCACCGGTGGCGTCTCGTACGAGGGTGTCACCGAAGCGGAGGTGGACCGCCTCCTCGCCACGGTCCTCACCGAGTTGTGACGTCCTGATCTGATCTGACACCTCGGCACGTGTGGCCGGCAGTTCCGGCAGCGTGAGCGTCCATCTGGCGAGCGGTGGCGTGGTCGCGGAACATCGCGGGCCACGCACTGCGTTGGAGGCAACGTACGAGGCATGATCCCTCCCCAGGGCGAGCCGACCGTGGACGACATCGGGGCTAACCCCGATGGCACCACTAGCATCGAGGGGACACGAGGTCAGGAGAAGGCACCATGTTCGAGAGGTTCACCGACCGAGCCCGCCGGGTTGTCGTGCTCGCCCAGGAAGAAGCGCGCGGGCTCAACCACAACTACATCGGGACCGAGCACATCCTTCTCGGCCTCATCCACGAAGGTGAAGGGGTGGCGAGCAAGGCGCTCGAAAGCCTCGGGATCTCGCTGGAGGCCGTCCGCGAACAGGTGCAGGAGATCATCGGCCAGGGCCAACAAGCGCCCACCGGCCATATCCCGTTCACGCCGCGGGCCAAGAAGGTGCTCGAGTTGAGCCTGCGCGAGGCACTCCAACTCGGGCACAACTACATCGGCACCGAGCACATCCTCCTTGGCCTCATCCGCGAGGGTGAAGGGGTGGCCGCCCAGGTGCTGGTCAAGTTGGGCGCGGACCTCTCCCGGGTTCGCCAGCAGGTCATCCAGTTGATCTCGGGCTACCAGGGCGGCAAAGAAGGTGCGGCACAGGGCGCCGGCCCCAGTTCGGGCCCGGCCGAGGGCACTCCGGCCGGCTCGCTCGTGCTCGACCAGTTCGGTCGCAACCTCACTCACGCTGCCCGTGAGGGAAAACTCGACCCGGTCATCGGTCGCGGGAAGGAGATCGAGCGGGTCATGCAGGTTCTGTCTCGCCGGACGAAGAACAACCCGGTCCTCATCGGCGAGCCTGGCGTGGGCAAGACCGCAGTCGTCGAGGGGCTGGCCCAGGACATCATCAAAGGCGAGGTTCCCGAGACCCTCAAAGACAAGCAGTTGTACACCCTCGACCTCGGAGCGTTGGTCGCCGGCAGCCGATACCGCGGTGACTTCGAGGAGCGATTGAAGAAGGTGCTGAAAGAGATCCGCACCCGCGGCGACATCGTGTTGTTCATCGACGAGATCCATACCCTCGTCGGCGCGGGAGCCGCCGAGGGTGCTATCGACGCAGCCTCCATCCTCAAGCCAATGCTCGCTCGGGGTGAACTCCAGGTCATCGGCGCCACCACGCTCGACGAGTACCGCAAACACATCGAGAAGGATGCCGCCCTCGAGCGCCGCTTCCAGCCGATCCAGGTCGCCGAGCCCACCCTCGCGCACGCTATCGAGATCCTCA
>JBOFJB010000030.1:0-1850 GCA_051650465.1 Dermatophilaceae bacterium
AGTGGAAGGCGGGCCTGCTGACGCGCCGGGGGTGGGCCACCCGGATCATGCCGCTCACCGGGTACGGCAGCACCGCGCAGCTACGGGTGTTCGGGCGGGTCATCATGACCCGCGGGCGTCCCGAGGACGAGCCGCTCGAACCCACCTACACCGCCCGGCTGCGGGCCGTCGAGCTCGAGACGCGCGGATGGCGGGCCTTCGTCAGCAGCCCCGCGGTCGACGAGCCCGTGACGATCCGGCTGGGTGGGCGGATGGTGGCCACCCGCACCGACCGCGGTGGCTACGTCGACCACGTGGTGCGCGGCCACGGCCTGGCACCCGGGTGGCACCGCATCTACCTCGACTCGCCGCGCGCCGAGCCGGTCGACGTGCCCGTGCTCGTCGTCGGCACCACCGTCACGCACGGCATCGTGAGCGACATCGACGACACGGTGCTCTCGACCTCCCTCCCACGGCCGCTCATCGCGGCGTGGAACACCTTCGTCCGCTCGGAAGGGGCCCGCCGCCCGGTGCCGGGCATGGCCACGATGTACCGCGAGCTGCTCGCCACCGTGCCCACCGCACCGGTGGTCTACCTGTCGACCGGCGCCTGGAACACCGCGCCGTGGCTCACCCGGTTCCTGCGTCGAAGCGGCTATCCGGCGGGGCCGATGCTGCTCACCGACTGGGGTCCGACCAACACCGGGTGGTTCCGGTCCGGCCAGGAGCACAAGCGGGCCCAGCTGCACCGGCTGGCCCGCGACCTCCCGCACATCCGCTGGCTGCTCGTCGGCGACGACGGCCAGCACGACCCCCGGCTGTACACGGAGTTCGCCGCGCGACGACCCGACCACGTGCGCGGCATCGCCATCCGCGAGCTGTCGGCCGGCGAGCAGGTGCTCTCGCACGCACTGGCGGTGCCGGTCGGCGAGGCGGTGCCGGCCGAGCGGCTGGACGTACCGGTGGTGAGCTCACCCGACGGCTACGGGCTGGCCCGCCGGGTGCGCGAGCTGTGGGCCGCGGAGGTGCCGGCACGCACCCTGGCCGCGCGGGCGGCAGCCGTGGTCCCCCCGGTCGACGACCCGCCGGAGTACGTGCTGCCCGACCCCGACGAGCGGTAGCGTCGGCCGGGTGCCCGAGCTGCCCGAGGTCCAGGCGCTCGCCGACTTCCTCGGCGAGCGCACGGCCGGGCTCGTCGTCACGGGCGTCGAGCTCGGGTCGATCTCGGTGCTCAAGACGTTCACCCCGCCGCCGCAGGCCCTCGCGGGCGCACCGGTCGACGGCGTGGCGCGGTTCGGCAAGTTCGTCGACCTCGACTGTGGCGGGACGCACCTGGTGTTCCACCTCGCTCGCGCCGGATGGCTGCGCTGGTCCGACCAGATGTCGGCCACGGTGCTGCGGCCCGGCAAGTCCCCGATCGCGCTGCGAGTGCGGTTCGACGACGGGTCGGGCTTCGACCTCACCGAGGCCGGCACGAAGAAGCGGCTCGCCGCCTACCTCGTCGGCTCGCCTGCCGAGGTGCCCGGCATCGCCTCGCTCGGCCCCGACCCGCTCGCCGACGGCTTCACGCGCGAGGTGTTCGCCGGCATCCTCGCCGCCCACCGGATGCAGGTGAAGGGCCTGTTGCGCGACCAGTCGCTCATCGCCGGCGTCGGCAACGCGTACTCCGACGAGGTGCTGCACGTGGCCAAGCTGTCGCCGTTCGCGATCGCGTCGCGGCTGGGCGACGGCGAGGTCGACCGCCTGTACGCGGCACTGCGGGAGACCCTCGCAGGAGCCGTACGGGCGGCATCCGGCAAGCCCGCCAAGGAGCTCAAGGACGCCAAGCGCGCCGGCATGCGGGTGCACGGGCGCACCGGTGAGGTGTGCCC
>JBOFJB010000031.1:0-3630 GCA_051650465.1 Dermatophilaceae bacterium
TCAAGGTGCAGGCCGAGGTGCGCAAGATCCTGGACCTTCATGACCTTCCGGTGTCGGCCACCTGCGTGCGTGTGCCAGTGGTGTCGTCGCACTCGGTCACCGTGCATGCGACGTTCGCGCAGAAGGTCAAGGTGGCTGAGGCCCGGCAGGTCCTTGTCGAGGCGCCGGCGGTGGTGCTCCTCGACGACCCGGACGAGCCGGAGTTCCCGACCCCGAACGATGTCGTCGGCGCCGACCCGCGGTTTGCTGGCCGCCTGCGCCAGGCCGCGGGTGAGCCGTACACGCTCGACCTGTTCATCTCCGGCGACAATCTCCGCAAGGGCGCTGCCCTGAACATGTTGCAGACCGCCGAGCTCGTCGCTGCCGAGCGCGCCGGATGATGCGCAGCCGCCCGCGGATGATGGGCAGCCGCCCGCGGATGACGCGCCGCCGCGCGCAGCTGAGCGGGACGTGACCGCCGACTGGACAGCGGCGGTCACCGACGTCCGTGACGGGGGAGAATAGGCAGGTTCCCGGGTCCGCTGTCCCGGGGCAGATCGCCGACCACCCCACGCCGCAAGGAGCAACTATGACCGTCCACACCGTCGCCATGCTCACCGCCGGGGGACTGGCGCCGTGCTTGTCGTCGGCGGTCGGTGGTTTGGTCGAGCGGTACACCGAAACCGCACCGCAAGTGCGGCTGATCGCTTACCGCAACGGTTACGCCGGACTATTGCGTGGTGACTACGTCGAGGTGAGCCCCGAGGCGCGGGCGGACGCGCACCTGCTGCACCGCTTCGGGGGCTCACCGATTGGCAACAGCAGAGTCAAACTCACCAACGTGGCCGACTGTGTTGCACGCGGCCTGGTCGATGAGGGTCAGGACCCGCTGCACGTCGCGGCCGAGCAACTCACGGCCGATGGTGTCGACGTGCTGCACACCATCGGGGGTGACGACACCAACACCACCGCAGCCGATCTAGCCGCCTACCTGTCCGAGAACGACCACCAGCTCACCGTCGTGGGTCTGCCGAAGACGATCGACAACGATGTGGTGCCGATCCAACAGAGCCTCGGCGCCTGGACTGCGGCCGAGCAAGGGTCGAGGTACGCCCAGAACATCGTTGCCGAGCACTCCTCGAACCCGCGCATGCTCATCGTCCACGAGGTGATGGGCCGGAACTGCGGCTGGCTCACCGCCGCGACTGCGGAGGCGTACCACGCGTGGGTGGCTGCGCAGCAGTTCGTGCCGGCGATCGGCAACGACCCGCGCCGCTGGGATGTCCATGCGGTCTTCGTTCCCGAACGGCAGATCGACGTCTCGGGTGAGGCGGCCCGGCTGCGTCGGGTGATGGACGAACTGGGCTGTGTGAACATCTTCCTCAGCGAAGGAGCCGGCGTCGCCGAGGTCGTTGCCGAACTCGAGGCGGCCGGTCAGCACGTCCCCCGTGACCCTTTCGGGCACGTACAACTCGACAAGGTCAACCCGGGAACCTGGTTCGCCAAACAGTTCGCCGAGTTGCTCGGTGCCGAGAAGACGATGGTTCAGAAGTCGGGCTATTTCTCTCGGTCTGCGCCGGCGAACCAGCGCGATCTCGCACTCATCAAGGAGTGCACCGATCTCGCGGTCGACTGCGCCCTGCGCGGCGAGTCGGGCGTCATCGGGCACGACGAGGAGCGTGGCGGCGAGTTGCGCGCGATCGAGTTCCCCCGGATCCGTGGCGGCAAGGCATTCGATGTCGAGGCCCCGTGGTTCACCGGGCTGCTGGAGTCGATCGGGCAACCGTGACTCGGGCAGGTCGCCGTCAATGACCGAGAGTGGCGCGGTCGACGCCTGGTGGGTATTCCTCGGCGTCTACACCGCGCTCTTCCTCGGGCAGCGGCTGGCCCGGGCCCGCCGATGGCGGCCCCCGGAGTGGCCGGATGCCGACTACGGATGGAAGGTCACTCATCTGTTTTGGGTGCCGTTCCACGTGCTCGACGTGGTGTTCGGCGTCCCGGTCGTCATCGGCTTAGTGATTGCGCTGCTCGCCATCTGAGTTGCTGCGGTCCGCAGCGGTCGTCGGCCCTGACCGGTTAGGGCTCGACGGTGATGCCCTTCCAGAAGGCCACCCGGCCGCGGATCTGTTCCGCGGCCTCCTTCGGCTCCGGGTAATACCACGCGGCGTCGGCGTTGGTCTCCCCGTCGACCTCCAATGACCAATAGGACGCCGTGCCCTTCCACGGACAGGCCGTGTGGGTGTCGCTCGGCCGCAGCACTCCCTGGTCGACCGACGTGGCGGGAAAGTAGTGATTGCCTTCGACGACGACGGTGTCGTCAGAGTCGGCCACGACAGTGCCGTTCCAGATCGCGCGCATGGTGGTTCCTCCTGAGTCGATGGATGACGTGTCCGGGCAACGCGGCATCCGTTCGTCCAGTTCCCACCGAGAGATCGCCCGTCGGCGCCGTGGTCGGCTCGAGCAACGAGCCGCAGCCCGTCCGAGTATGTGCAGACCTTGGGTTCGCACCGACCTCGGCCCGGACGCGCCTCGACGGCAGGTCGCATGGGCCCACGCGGCCTGCCGTCGAGGCGACAGAATCGCCGCGGGACATTCGGCATCCCGGGCGAGTGAAACCGTCCCCCTGCGACGGTTACCACTTACAGAGTGACATTGGGGAGCGCGTCTGTCGGGCCTGCCGACACCCGAGTAGCAGTGGTATCCGCACCACTGTTTGGCGGGTCGGCAGAGCGGGGACGCTGCTGACTGGCTGTTGCGTCAGGCGAGGTGGTCAGCGGCGGATTGCCTGACGGGACCGTGCGCGCCGCGCCGCACGGGTGTCATGCCAGGTACCCGGAAGCGCCCGGATACTGAACCGCCGCGGGCCACGGTCAGGCACCACGCCGTCAACGACGGTGCCTTGGGCGGTGGACTGGACGGTGAGCTCTCCACCTGCGGCGCGGACCCGGTCACGCAGCCCTGTCAGGGAGCCTGCGCTCAGGGCCGGGCCGACCGTGAAACCCACACCGTCGTCGGCGACTCGGAAGCGGATGGTGCGCCGGGTGCCTTCCCAGATGGTGACCCGGATAATGGTGCCCTGCGAGTGCCGGTCGGCGTTCTGCATGGCCTCGAGGCAACTGAAGTAGACCGCAGCCTCCGCGTCGGGGTCGTACCGCGCGATGCCTGAGGTGTCGACGGTGCACGCCAGCGTGGTCCGTCTCGCCGCAGCGGGTAGCGCACCGGCGAGGCCGCGGTCGGCGAGCAGGGTCGGGTAGATGCCGTGGGCGAGGTCGCGCAGGTCATGGATCGCGGCCTCGAGGTGGGTCTGTAGCGTGCCGACGACTTTCCTCGCCTGTCTCGGGTCGCTCTCGCACAACCGGGTCACCCGGCCGAGTTGGACCGCGAGAGCGGCCAGCCGTTGCTGGGCGCCGTCGTGCAGGTCACGTTCAATGGACCGCCGCGCCTCCACGGCGGCTGCGACCAACCGTGACCGGGACTCCTCGAGTTCACGAGTCCGGTCCCACAGACGGCGAGCGTAGTCACGAAGGCCCAGCGCGATCACGCTGACGGTGAGCGGCACGAACACTCCGAGGACGAGCGCGCGTAGTGCCCGCGCCGAGTCGGTGTTCACGTAGTTCGCCCGACCCAGTTCGCCGAGCGCCATCAGCAGGC
>JBOFJB010000032.1:0-12091 GCA_051650465.1 Dermatophilaceae bacterium
TGGCCTTCGACGTCGTGGTCCGGACGCTCGTCGCGAGGCGCAAGAGCGGTTGGTCCGCGACCCTCCAGCCGAAGACCGAGCTGCTCATGAACTTCTCCTACGACGCGGTGCGTCGAATAGCGGGTGTGCTTCGCAGCGATTCCGACCATGTTGCGCGGGATGCTCAGATCGCTGCTCTCGATCGGGCGCTCGGTGGGAACTGGTGGCACGAGATCGCGTTGGCAGAGCGCCAGGCATGGGTGCATGAGATCCTCGTCGGCTTTGCGACCCGGGTCGTGAACGCCGCCGGCGGCTTCGGCTTCATTACGGCAGATGTCGCTGACTCGCTGACCGCGCAGCCGATCTACGAGCTCGTGCTGTTCACGGCCCACCCGGACGGACTTTGGGAGATGGCCAACGCGATGTCTTTCGCTCGCCAGGATTGGCGGGAGTACTTGGTCAAGCAGGAGGAGGACAGGAACCAGGGGCAGCTGGCCATGCGGGCGCTGGACTTTGACGATGACCCCAGCGCGTGGATCAAGGAGATCGCCGCGAACATCCGGACCCTGTTGGGCGAACGGGAAACGGTTTCCGTCCAAGTTTCGCTCGGGGCCGTGCTGGGCAAGACTCTCGGTCTCGCCCGCGAGACCCACCTGAGGGCCGCCCTGAAGCTGCTGGAAACCGAAGGTTTGGTCGAGCCGTGCTCAAAGGGCAATTTGGACGCGAGGCTGATCACCCGCCGGCGATGAGGGTGGCGCCGCGGCCGTGGCGGTGAGCGGGAGGTCATCCCACAGCCGGCCATCAAGGTGACGACCGTTGGCCTTCGGCGTCCGCCCGCCCCACTGTTTGAAGAAGAAGGGGACGTTGGCGGCGGCGCTCTGATCACGGATCGCCTCGGCCCATCGCGGGTCCATCGGTCGAGCCCGCGGACCGGACTCACCCCCGACGATGACCCAGTCGATGCTCGTGAGGTCGAGATGGCCAAGGTCTCCGATGAGGGGCTCGCAGGAGAGGAACTTGACCGCAGCGGGCGTGCCTCTGAGGTCGTCCATTCGCCCGGCTGCCGCCGCGTCCTCGACGGACACCCCCATCCAGAGGTTGCTCGGCCAGTCCAGCCGATCGGCTACGCGACGGAGTCGGGTAGCTCGCTTGGTGAGGACCTGGTAGGTGTGCTGAGGGGTGTCGCGGATGACATCGAAGACGTCTCGAACGAAGGCGAGAGGCACCTTTGCGTGGAAGAGGTCACTCATCGAGTTGACGAACACGAGCCGAGACCCGGTCCAGCGACGCGGCTGATCTAGTGCCTTGGGGTGAGTGGTGACCGCGAATCCCGGGCCGCTGGTCCGCGGGTCGCCGTCGTTCTGGTACTTCTCAGCGCCCATCGCCTTGAGGCGCTTTGCAAGAGCCAGGGCGTAGCAGTTGTCGCATCCGGCGGCGACGCGGTCGCAACCAGTGACGGGATTCCACGTGACTTCTGTCCACTCGATCGCGCTTTTGGCCATTGCCCCTCCTCGGACGTGTGTTCGAGGCCGAACCTAGGTGGATCCGCTGACAACGCTACTGACAGACCTTGCCACTGGACATGAGCACCTCCTGCGAGGCGACGGCGCTGCAGACTGTGCGTTGGGCTCGGCCGGGTTGCCACCCTACGACGGCGGGTCATGATCCCCGACAGCGATCCGGTCCGAGCCCACACCAGCGAGTAGAGACTCGGCCTGAGGGCGAGCCGACTTGGCACGACTTCCGAGAACTGTCGAACCGACTACGCAACGATACGTTGACACCTAGGTCTAGGTGTCAACGTATCGTTGCGTACGGAGGTGGTCGGACCATGGGAGCGCTACGTGCCCAGGATGCCAGTCGGCTCGGCATGCACCGGACGACGCTGCACCGGCGTGCACGGACGGGATCGTTCGAGCGCATCGCGCGGGGCATCTACCGGCCCGCCGGTGCCGAGCCGGCCGACAACGACCTCATCGAGGCAGCCGTCAAGCGCCCCGACGCGATCCTGTGTCTGGCCAGCGCCCTGGCTTACCACGACCTCGTTGACGACATCCCCGACGCCGCCGACCTCGCCATCCCACGCGGCTCCCGCATCCCGGCCACCGAGGGGGCCGTTGCCTGGCACAGCTTCGCGCGGGAGACCTTCGCTGTCGGGCGCACCGGCTTCCCCATCCCCGGCACGGACCTGGAGATCGGTATCTACACGCCCGAGCGGTGCATCGTCGACGCTTTCAGGCTCCGGGGCCACCACGGCTACGAGACCGGGCCCGACGCTCTGCGCGAGTGGCTGCGCCGCGGCGGGAAGCCAGCGGCCCTGATCGAGATCGCCGACCAGATCCCCCGCGCAGCAGGACCCCTGAACCACGCCCTGGAGCACCTCGCGTGAGCTCCGGGACCACCCGAGGTGTCGAGGTGTTCGACGTCATCCGACGACGGGCCCGTGGCGAAGCCGCCCGGACCGGTACTCCTGCCGCGACCGGGGAGTACCTGGTGCGGCACGCCCTCGAGTCGTTCCTGCACCGACTGTCGCTGACCCGGCACAGAGACGACTTCGTCCTCAAGGGAGGGATTCTCCTCGCCGCCTACGGGATCCGTCGACCGACCAGGGACATCGACGCCGAAGCCGTCTCTGCCAACGTCACACCACCTCACCTCGAGGAGGTCGTCGTCGACATCGCCAACCTCGATGTCGACGACGGTGTCGTCCTTGACCCGACGAGCACGGCTGTCGCCGAGATCCGGGATGACGCCGAGTACCCCGGCCTGCGCCTGAAGGTCACTTCGCACATCGGTCGCCAGCAGGTGGTCGTGTCATGGGACGTCTCCACCGGCGACCCCATCGTCCCGCCTGCCCGCGTCATCCAGGTACCGCGTGTCCTCGGCCCGGACTTCGAGATCCGTGGCTACGCGCCCGCGACTGTGATCGCGGAGAAGGGAGTCACGACCCTCGAATGCGGCACGTCCAGCACCAGGTGGTGTGACTACGTCGACATCGTCGAGCTCGACCGGAGGTACGACGTGAGCCGAGCCGCACTCGAAGCATCGGTGCGCGCCGTCGCCGCGCACCGAGGGGTCGACGTGCGCCCGATCACGCCCATCATCAGTGGGTATGGCGTTGTCGGACAGCGGAAGTGGGCAGCCTGGCGTCGCAAGACAGGAGTGCAGGCACTCAGCGAGGAGCTGCTCGACGACCAGATGACATTGGTCGCGAGAGTCCTGGACGACCCGTTCGCCGCCATCCAGTCGGCCGGCGGATGACGGTCACGCGTCCTCGGGGATTCGGCAGCCGAGGCACGTCGACCGCTCAGCGTTTCAACGAGTTGGGCGCAGCGTTTCAACGAGTTGGGTCCAGCGTTTCAACGAGGTAGCGGCTAGCCTGAACGTATGACAGAGCTCGTTGGGCGCCACGTCGAACCCGTCGCACGGGAGATGCTCGACCACTTCCCGGGGGTGGTGATCGAAGGCGCGCGGCAGGTCGGCAAGAGCACTTTGGCGCGCCAACTCGTCGGCGCCGAGGACTCGCTCTACGTCACTCTCGATGACGATGCCGTGCGGGACGCGGCCATCGCCGACCCGGCTGGGTTCGTGGCCCGTGGACAGGGGCGAGTCCTGGTCATCGACGAGATCCAGCGGCATCCGGAACTGACGCTGGCCGTGAAGGCCAGCATCGACCACGACCGCAGGCCGGGACGCTTCATCCTCACCGGCTCGGCGTCGCTGCTGCGGGTTCGTGGCCTCGCGGACAGCCTGGCCGGGCGAGTCGGGCGCCTCGCGCTGTACGGCCTCAGCCAGGGCGAGCTTCTTGCCCGCCACGACGACTTCGCCAGTGCCGCAACCGACCTGGACGCGTTCGTCGACCAGTGGGTTCCCACGGAGGTGGACTACGCGGGCCGCATCGCCCGTGGCTCCTATCCAGAAGCTGTCCGGTTGTCCGACCGGATGCGGCGGCGCTGGTTCGACGGCTACCTGTCCGGAGTCGTGCGACGCGACCTGGGTGAGCTGCGTCGCGAGGTCAGCCCGCCACGGGCCGAGGCGCTGCTGCGAGCGCTCGCGGGCACGCAGTCCGGTGAACTGGTCAAGGCCAAGCTGGCCGGGTCGACGGAGATCCCGGCGGCGACCATCACCGCCTACGTCGATCTGTTGACCGATGTCGGACTCGTGACCACGCTCGCGCCCTGGACCCCGAACCTGCGCAAGCGTGAGGTCGGCCGCCGCAAGGCGTTGGTCACGGACTCCGGCCTTGCTCTCCACCTGACCCGGCTGACCCAGGAACAGCTCGACAGCATCGCCTACCGGGAGGCATATGGCGCGATGCTCGAAGGACTCGTCACGGCCGAACTGCTCAAGCAGCAGACCTGGACGACTACCGAGTTCGACCTCTACCACTTCCGGGATCGCAACGGCCTCGAAGTGGACCTCATCCTCGAGTTCGCCGGCGGTCGAGTCCTGGCGATCGAGGTGAAAGCGGCCACATCGTTCAAGGGGGACCAGTTCAACGCTCTCCGGACACTCCGCGACGAGCTCGGCGACCGGTTCATCGGCGGAGTCGTGCTCAACACCGGTGACAGCTCCTACCGGTATGCCGACCGCCTGTACGGGCTCCCCGTCTCGAGCGTCTGGACACCGACCGTCCCTGGCTGACCCCGGCTGTCGCGCCACGGCATGTAGGGCATCAGCGATGGGATCCACCGCTGTCGACCGACCCGCCCACAACGACGACGATCGTCATCATGGCCGGGCGGCGATCCACGAACCATGCCAACGAGCCGGCGGATAACGGTCACGCCCGCGCTGGGACCGGCGGCTGACCGTCATCCGCCGTCGTGCTCGGCGCTGCGTACCGTGGGTGCGTGGACCTCGAGGACCTCCGGCTCGCCGTGTACGGCCGGTCCGGCGCGGGCTCCCCCCGCGGGTGGCCGACCTCGCCGGGGGACCTGTCGGCACCGGCCGAGGAGGTGCGCGCCGGTCTGGCGGAGCTCGCCGCGCAGCGGCACCTCGCCCTCGGGGGTGACGGTGAGGTCGCCATGGCGCACCCGTTCACCGCCGTCCCGCTCGGGTTCTCGGTGATGGGCCGCGACACGTTGTGGTGGGGCGGCTGCGCGTGGGACTCCTTCGCGCTCGCCCACCTGCTGCCCGAGGAGGGGCCGGTGCTCGTGGCGACGACCTGCCCCGCCTGCGACGCGCCGCACGCGTGGCGCGTCGACGACCGGGAGCCGCCACGCGGTGCGTAGGTCGCGCACTTCCTCGTCCCGGCGGCACAGATGTGGGATGACGTGCTCCGCACCAGCGGGCACCAGCGGATCTTCTGCTCCGAGGAGTGCGTGGCCACCTGGCTCGACCGCACCGGCCACCCGCGCGGTGACGTCATCGGCCTGCCGACGCTGTGGCGCCTCGCCTCCGGCTGGTACGCCGGCCGGCTCGACCGCGGGTACGTGCGACGCGAGCCGAGCGCGGCGGCCGAGTACCTGCGCGGCGCCGGCCTGTCGGGGCCGTTCTGGGGCCTCGGCGACTGACCCGCACCGTGGCCGCCAAGCTCGGCGAGTGCCGGTTCGACGATCGCCGAGGGCGAGGTCGGCGTGGAGAGGCGGGTCGGTGATCTCCCTGGCTCGTGTCGCCTGTCGACGGCAGCCGCCATCCTTGAGCGCAGCGACAACTGTCAGACATAGTCGGCATATGGTCGAGAGTGATCCTCTTGCTCTGCGGCGGCGACAAGGCAACGCAGCAGCGCGACATCAAGCGGGCGCACCACATGGCCGAGCACTACTGGAACGAGGAGGGCCACAGCCATGACTGAGAAGACCACCTACACGCGCTTCGACGCCGCCAACTACCTCGACGACCTCGATGACGTCGCGACCTACCTCGAGGTCGCCCTCCAGGAGTCCGTCGAGGACCCGACCGCCATCCCGCGGGCCTTGGGCGTCATCGCCCGCTCGCAGAACATGAGCGAGCTCGCCCGGCGAGTGGGTATGAGCCGTGACGGGCTGTACAAGGCACTCTCGGCAGACGGCAACCCGACGTGGTCGACGATTCTCAAGGTCACCAACGCGCTCGGCCTGCGCTTCGAGCTGCACACGGTCGCCTGACACGGCTGGGCCTGGCCGGCCAGCCGCGCGGTGATGGCATCGACCTGCCGACGCTGTGGCGGCTCCCGCTGGTACGCCCGGCCAGACCAAGGGCTACCACTCCGAGACGTCCGGATGGACCACTGGGCGAACCAGCGAGTGCCGCCGGCCAGACCAAACGGGATACCACCCGAGACGTCCGGATGGACCACTGGATGAACCGACGGCGGTTCCCGGCCTGCCCGGGCCGGCTCACCGGGTAAGGCATCCGGACGTCATCCCGGCCACCCACATACGCCGGCCGGCTCGAGCGCGGGTACGTGCGGCGTGAGCCGAGCGCGGCGGCCGACTACCTGCGCGGCGCCGGCCTGTCCGGGCCGTTCTGGGCCTCGGCGACCGACAACGCACCATGGAGTTGGCCCCAATGGGCTCGGTCAGTGCGTACTCAGCTGGCGGTGCTGAGTCGGCGGACGATGAGTTGGTTGATGCTGATCCTCTCCTGGGCGGCTTCGATGGCCAGGCGTCGGTGAAGTGCCTCACCGACTCGGAGGTTGGACTTGCCCGAGTAGGTTCGCTCGGCGAGCGGCTCGGGGATGGCCTCGCCGTCGGACTCCATGTCCTGGACGACCTCGGCGATGAGGTTTTCGAGCCCGGCGAGGGCGTCGAGCTGAGTGGCCGCGAGCCAGGACAGCGACGGGAACTCGAGGCAGGTCGCGAGGAACTCCTGGTCGTCGACGGACCAGGTGACGCGGTAGGTGTAATGCGAGATGTCGGCGGTTGGCGCGGTCGGCATCAGGTGGCCTCCTTTGTGTCGATCGCGGCGAGGACTTGTCGCACCTGGTACGGCTTGGCCTTGCCGTGGTCGTTCTGGATGTTCACGCGAGGGTCGCCGGGCCATTGAGCATGTCGATCGTGACGAGAGCGATGACATCGTGCGGCGATCGGAGCCCGGGGCGCCGTGCTCGCTCGGTGGCCGAGGCAGGTCGACCGCCCAGCGTTTCAACGAGTTGGGTCCAGCGTTTCGACGAGTTGTGAGCGTAGGGCGTCATCCAGCGGTCGGCTTTGCCTGTGCCGTAAGCAGCCCCGACCGGGTCCGGTAGCGGTGGGCGCAGCGAGGTTCGCGATCGTCGTTGCCATGGCGTGACGACGTCGACATCGTCGAACTCGACCGACGGTACGACGTGAGCCGAGCCGCACTCGAGGCGTCCGTGCGCACCGTCGCCGCGCACCGACGGGTCGACGTGCATCCGGTCACGCCCGTCGTCAGGGGGTACGGCGTTGTCGGACAACGGAAGTGGGCAGCCTGGCGTCGTAAGGCAGGAGTTCAGGAACTCAGCGAGGAACTGCTCGACGACCAGATGGTGTCGGTCTCGAGGGTCCTCGACGACCCGTTCGCCGCTGTCGAGTCGGCCGGCGGATGACGGTCACGCCGGGACTGGGACCGGCGCCATCGAACACCCCGCGCCGTCCGCGAGAGGTGCGCCCTACGGCCAGACGTGCAGTCACTGATGGCCCTGACCAGGCGAGGTCCTCACCGGTCCACGCGGGGTTGCGGGGCCGGCGGCACCACGCTGCTCGGGACGACCGCGGGGGCGGGCGCGTCGAACACGACCGGCGCGCGCACCGCGCTGTGGTTGAGCGCCCACAGGCCGACCACGTCAGCGGCGGCGAGCAGCACCGCCGCGACGAGGACGCCGACGAGTCGACGCCGGCGCTCCTGGCGGCGCCAGTCGTGCAGCGCGCGCTCGTAGGCGTCGGGGCTGGGGCGGACGGTCTCGGCCATCGCGCCGAGCGCCTCGCGGAGCCGTTCGATGCTCTGGGTGTCGTTCAACGTCGCCCCTCCAGGTTGCGGGTCAGTGCGGCCATGCCCCGCGAGGTGTGCGACTTCACCGCACCGCACGAGATCCCCATCGTCGCCGCGACCTCCGCCTCGGAGAGGTCGAGCCAGTAGCGCAACACCAGGGCCTGGCGCTGACGGTCCGGCAGGGCGCGCAGGGCCTCGACGACCTCCCGGTGGTCCTCGCGGCGCACCACCTCCTGCTCGGCGGAGCCGGCATCCGGCAGCACCGTCTCGCCGTGGCGGCGCGCGACCTGCAAGTGCCGCAACCGCATCCGCACCTTGTTGCAGACCACCGACCGCAGGTAGGCCGGGGCGGATGACGTGTCGCGCAGCCGTGGCCAGCGCAGGTACAACTCGCAGAAGGCCTCGGACGCGATGTCCTCGGCATCGCCCTCGGCGCCGATGAGCACCGCGAGACGGACCAGTTCGGTGTGGTGCCGGTCGAACAGCGCGGTGACCGCGGTCTCGCGCTCTAGGTCGCGGGTCTCCAGCCACCGCGGCAGGGATGCCGCCCGCGCGCCGCTCGCTGCCGCCGCCCGCGCGCCGCCCGCTGTCGACCGCGGCGCGACACCCGCTCGCGCCGCAGCGGCCGGGTACGGAGGGGGCGGTACGTCATCCGCGCTCGTGGGCGGGAAGGCGGCGGACGTGTTGCTCACGTTTCCACCTCCCACTCGCGGGCGTCCCTGGTGCGCAACGCAGTTCCCGTGGCATCGAGCCCACGAGCGACGCGGAGCCGGTCGAGCACCGGGCTGAGAACGGCGACGACGGCGAGGTTCACCGCCAGCGCGACCAGCCCAGCGTAGACGCCGACGGTGGCGGCGCCGAGGTCGAGCCGCGTCACGGCGACGAAACCCTGGACCGCGACTAGCCAGGTGCCGGCCGCGACGCCCACGACGAGGCCGGCGAGCAGGGCGTACCGGTGCGGGCGCCGCGACACCTGCCCGATCAACACGGCGGGGAGGGTCTGCAGGATCCACACCCCGCCGAGCAGTTGCAGGGTGATCGCGTCCTGGGCGCGCAGGCCGACGACGAAGGCCAGTGCGGCGACCTTGACGAGCACCGAGACCCACCGCGCCACCCGCGCGACCTGGTCGGGCAGGGCCGTGGGGTTGACGTACTCGAGGTAGACGTTGTTGGCGAAGGTCGTGGCCGCCGCTACCGACATCACCGCAGCCGGGACGAGCACGCCGATGCCGAACGCCCCCAGCACCGCCCCGGCCGCGACCTCGGGGAGCAACTCGCCGGTCAGCGCCGGGAGGGCGAGTTCGGCATGGCCAGGCGGCACGGCGATGCCCCGGGCGCGGGCGGCGAGCCCGCCGAGGGCGAGCACCCCGAGCAGCGCCGTCCAGGCCAGCAGGCCGATGCACACCCGGCGGATGACGGCCGGCGACCTCGCGGCGAATGTCGGCGTGAGCACGTGGGGGTAGAGCACCAGTGCCAGCGCCGACCCCACGGCCAGGCTCACGTAGGCCGAGCCCAGGCCGGCTGGAAGGAGGAGGGAGCCCTGGCCGGTGGGCACGTCATCCAATGCGGTGCCTGCGCGGTCGACGAGGCTCCCGGCCCCGCCGGTGGCACGCAGCGCGAGGACGGTCAGCAGCGCGGTGACCGCGAACACGAGGACGCCCTTGACCGGGGCCACCGCGGCCGGCGCGCCCAGCCCATGCCGGAAGGTCGCCACGGCGAGCACGGCGAAGGTGGCGGCCATCGCGAGGTCGGCGCCCACGCTTCCCGACGGCACGCCCATGACGGTCAGTGCGGAGGAGAGCCCGAGCAGCTGGAGTGCCACGTAGGGCATCGTCGCGAGCAATCCGGTCACGGCCACCGCGAGGGCCAGCGTGGGGCTGTCGAAGCGGTCACGTACGGCATCGGCGGGGGTGAGCCACCCGTGCCGGCGAGCGCGGCCCGCCAGCCAGGGGAGCACGACGTACCCGAGCTGCCAGACGATGATGACGTAGGGCACCGCGAAGTACCCGAGGGCGCCCACGCCGTAGACGAGCGCGGGCACGGCCGCGAAGGTGTACGCGGTGAAGACCGAGCCACCGAGCAGGAACCAGGTGCGGGTGGTGCCCAGGCTCCGGCCGAGGACGGACCACTGCTCGAGTTCGGCGCCCGGCGCCGGCGAGCCCTGCCGCGCCGGTCGGCGGAACGCCACGAGGCTGACCAGGGACGCGAACCCGAGCATGGCCGCGAACGCGACGAGCGCACCGGTCTGCGGGGCCGATGGCACGCTCGTCCCGGCAGTCCGCCACAGTGCGTCCACACCCCTACAGTTGCCGCGGGGGCCGAAAGGTTTACCGCGCGGTCGGTGAACCTTTCGGGTGCGTCGGACAACTCTTCTGTCGACGGCCGCAATGGCGCGGCCGTCCCGACACGAGGAGTGGCGATGAGCGAGCGTAGGGATGGCGGGCCAGCCCGCCCCGATCACGGGACAGGCCGCCCGGATGACGTGACAGCCCACCCGGGTGGCCGCTCCGCGGTGAGCTGGCTGCTGGTCATCCCCCTGCTGATGGTGGTCTACCCGCCCCTGTACAACCGCGCCGACCCCACGCTGGCCGGCATCCCGTTCTTCTACTGGTATCAACTCGCGGTGATCGGGGTCAGTGTCGTCTGTACGACGATCGTCTACCGCGCCGGCCGGTCGTCCGGGGGGACCCGATGAGCGACCACGTCGTCGAGATCGTCGTCCTTGCCACCCTCTTCGTGCTCGTCAGCGCGCTGGGCTTCTTCGCCTCCCGCTGGCGCCGCGCCGAGAGCCTGGAGCACCTCGACGAGTGGGGCCTGGGGGGACGCAGTTTCGGGTCCTGGATCACGTGGTTCCTCATCGGCGGGGACCTGTACACCGCCTACACGTTCGTCGCCGTCCCGGCCCTGCTCTTCGGTGCGGGCGCCGCCGGCTTCTTCGCCGTGCCGTACACCATCGTTGTCTACCCGATCGTCTTCTACGTCTTGCTGCGGTTGTGGTCGGTCAGCCACGTCCACGGGTTCGTCACCCCGGCCGACTTCGTCCGGGCCCGCTTCGGCAGTCCCACCCTGGCGCTGATGGTGGCGGTGACCGGCATCGTCGCGACGATGCCGTACATCGCCCTGCAGCTCGTGGGGATCGAGGCGGTGCTCAAGACGGTCGGCATCACCGGCCACCTGCCGATCGTCCTGGCCTTCGCGGTGCTCGCGGCATACACGTACAACTCCGGCCTGCGCGCACCCGCACTGATCGCCTTCGTCAAGGACGCCCTGATCTACGTCGTCATCATCGTGGCGGTCATCTACATCCCGGCGAAGCTCGGCGGGTGGGGCAGCG
Organism: Dermatophilaceae bacterium; assembly: GCA_051650465.1. Taxonomy (GTDB): domain Bacteria; phylum Actinomycetota; class Actinomycetes; order Actinomycetales; family Dermatophilaceae; genus JBOFLG01. The sequence goes on from JBOFJB010000032.1 coordinate 11,186, forward strand.
TGTTCGACGCCGCGTCGGCCAAGTTCGAGAAGAGCCCGAACGCTGCGGACGGCACCCTGCTGGCCGGGGGCGGGCAACTGCAGTACGCGACCTTGGCTTTCGGGTCCGCGCTCGCGCTTTTCCTCTACCCGCACTCGGTCACGGGCGTGCTGGCCTCGAAGGACCGCGGCACGATCAAGCGCAACATGGCGGCTCTGCCGGCGTACACGTTGCTGCTCGGGTTGCTCGCCCTTCTCGGCTACATGGCCATTGCGGCGGGCACCAAGCCGCTGCCGACCGGGACGGACCTCGTGGCCACCGACGGCAGCACCATCGGCCCGAAGACCGACAGCAACACCGTCATCCCCGTGCTGTTCGACCAGATGTTCCCGGACTGGTTCGCCGGGGTGGCCTTCGCGGCGGTGGCCATCGGCGCGCTCGTCCCGGCGGCCATCATGAGCATCGCGGCGGCGAACCTGTGGACCCGCAACGTCTACAAGGAGTACCTCAACAAGGACGCGACCCCGGCCCAGGAGGCGCGCAGCAGCAAGATCGCCTCCCTCGTCGTGAAGTTCGGGGCGCTCGTCGCGATCCTCGCCCTCGACCCCCAGTTCTCCATCGATCTCCAGTTGATCGGCGGCGTCATCATCCTGCAGACCCTGCCGGCGGTCGGGCTCGGGCTGTTCACCCGGTGGTTCCACCGCGGCGGGCTGGTCGCCGGGTGGGTGGCGGGGATGGCCGCCGGGGCGTGGTTGTTGTGGAACGTGCCCCAGACCATCGTCACTGCCGACGGGCCGAAGGTGCTGCGCGAGCACTTCGGCGGCTCGGCGGTCAAACTCAGCGAGTTCGGGTTCGACACCACGCTGACGATCTACGCCGGGTTCCTCGCCACGCTGGTGAACCTCGTCGTCGCCGTCGCCGTCACGC
>JBOFJB010000033.1:0-3910 GCA_051650465.1 Dermatophilaceae bacterium
ACGACTTCATCTTCGCGGGCGACGGCGAGGACACCGTCTTCGGCGACGACGGCGACGACTGGATCGAGGACGGCAAGGGCCCGTTCAGCCTGTTGCAGGGTGACAACGGCGCCCCGTTCCAGGACGACCCGAACGAGCCCGGGCATGACGTGCTCAACGGCGACGGCGGCGAGCAGGACTACGACGCCGAGGGCGGCGACGACGTGATGATGGCTGGTCCCGGCATCCAGCGCAACGAGGGCATGCTCGGGTTCGACTGGGTCACCCACAAGGACGACCCGCTGCCGGCCGACTCGGACATGGGCATCACCGGTCTGCTGCCGCCGGGCGTCGAGGTCAACCGCGACCGCTTCGACCTCGTGGAGTCGCTGTCCGGGTGGAGGTTCGACGACGTCCTGCGCGGCGACGACCGCACTGCCGCCGACCTCGGGACCGAGCACCAGCTCACCCCGGAGGGCATCGCCCGGGTCGCCGGCCTTGCCGAGATCCTGCCTCCGGGCACCACCTCGTTCAACGGCGGCAACATCATGATGGGCGGCACTGGCAGCGACCTCATCGAGGGCCGTGGCGGCAATGACCTCATCGACGGCGACGCCTGGGTCAACGCGCGGCTCAGCGTACGCACCGACCCTGCCGACCCTGCGACCGAGATCGGCTCGGCCGACGGGATGAAGAAGCCGTACCTCGCGGGCAGCACCACCACGCTGCAGCAGGCGGTGTTCGCGGGCACGGTCGACCCCGGCAACATCGTCATCGTCCGCGAGGTGCTCAGCACCCCCAACGCCGCTGACGACGACACCGTGCAGTTCACCGGGCCGCGAGCGAACTACACCATCACCGCCGACGGTGCCTTCGTCACCGTGGTGGACAACGTCGGTACCGACGGCACCGACATCGTGCGGGGCGTCGAGGCGCTGCGGTTCAGCGACCGCACCGTCCGGTTCACCGCCCCCGCCACCCCGGTCTCGGTGGCCGCGGTCGCCGGCGACGGCTCGGCGACGGTGACCTGGACCGACCCGGCATCCACGGCCGTGTCCGAGGTGGCCGAGCATCAGGTCCAGGTGCTCGTCGGCGGCACCGTGGTGCGCACCGTCACCGGTATCGCGGGCGCCGCGTCGTCGGTCGTGGTCACCGGGCTGACCAACGGCACCGAGCACACCTTCCGGGTGGTCGCGGTCAACGGCGTCGGTGCGAGCGCGCCATCGGCGGAGTCCAACGCGGTGACGCCGGCCGGCATCCCGGTAGTTACCGCCCGAGTTCCCGCGGCCGGGGCGACCCAGGTGCGGGTCGGCGCCGACCTCACCACGACGTTCGACCGCGCGGTGCAGGGCGTCTCCACTGGTTCGGTGGTCCTCAGCAATGTGGCCACCGGCGCGACGATCGCGAGCACCGTGACGCTCAGCGCGGACGGCCGCACGGTGACCCTCGATCCGACGGGAAGCCTCGCGCCGGGCACGCAGTTCCGCCTGTCGTTGTTCGGCACGGTGCCGGGCGGCGCGGCCGGCATCGGCAGCACCGACGGTGGCCGGCTGGCCAACACCAGCAGCACGTTCACCACGGTGGCCGATATCGTCGCGCCGCAGGTGTCGGCGGTCCAACCGTTGGTCAATGCCACCGGGGTGGGTCGGGCCGTCAACATGAGGTTCGACGCGACCGAGCGGCTGGCGGGTGTGACCGCCACGACCTACCGGCTGCAGCCGGTGCTGGCCGACGGGACGCTGGGTGCGCCGGTTGCCGGGGCGATCACCAGCAACACGGCCGGCACCCGGTGGACGCTCAACCCGAGCGCCAACCTGGCCGCCAACACCGCTTACCAGGTCACCCTGATCGGCGGTGCGGCGGAGATCCGGGACGTCACGGGTAACCCGATGATCGGCAACAACGGGTCGAGCGCCACCTACACCTGGCGGTTCCGCACCCGGGCCTGACGGCCATCCCGGCGGCGCGTCATCCCCACCAGTTCTGTACTGGTGGGGATGACGCGTGTTCGGCCCAGCAACCGCCCGGCAGCCGCCTGGGCCAGCCGACCACGTGGCTATTCACCCGGGTCGTCGCCCGGTGGTGGAGTCGCGGCCCGTGGTCACCTGACGACGGCGTCATCCGGTCGGGGGTGGATCGGTCGGAACAGTCGCAGCCGGACGGCCGAGATGACGATCGCGACAACCATGAGCAGTCCCCACGTGCCAGCGAAGTGGGTCAGGCCGCCGTACAGGTACTCCTGGCCGGTGCCATCGATGGCGTAGGTAGCCAGTTCGCGGGTCGACCAGAAAGGCAGGACCTTGGCGATGGAGCCCGCCGGGTCGGCGAGCATCTGCGTCGCGAGCACCGTGAGCAGCAGCAGCGCGCCTTCGAGGTCGCGCGGCACGATCATGGCGACGACGGCACCGAGCGGCGCGGCGATGAGCACCGTGGTGGCCAGCAGCAGACAGACCGCCCAGTACCGCCGGACGTCCTGGTCGATCCCGATCAGGACGGCGTATCCGGCGGCGAGGGCGAACCCGCAGCCAGTCATCGCGAGCATCCGGCCGGTGACCACGGTGCCGGCGGAGAGCCCGGCGACCCGGAGGCGGAGGTCCACCGATCGGGCGGCGGATGCCGTGAACAGCGCCAGTGTCGCGATCGCCCAGCCCAGGCCGAGTGCCAGCATCCGCACCGACTGACCCTGCAGGTCGCGCCGGACGATGTAGAACGCCAACGGCATCGCGAGGAGTAGGAGCAGCACCCCACGCCGGCGACTCACCTCGCGCAGGGTTGCCCGGGCCACCGCCACCATCGCAGGCAGGGCGGCGGTCATCGGCTCGCTCCAGTGCCGAGGTCGACCACGTGATCGGCGCGGTAGAGCTCGTGCAACATGTGGGTCACGACCACGACGGCCTTTCCTGCCTGACGCCATGCGTGCACCTGCTGCCAGAAGTCGATATAGGAGCCGGAGTCGAAGCCCTGGTACGGCTCGTCGAGGAGCAGCAGGTCGGGGGCGTGCAACTCGCCGAGCACCACGTTGAGTTTCTGCCGCGTTCCGCCGGAGAGTTGCCCAACCTGGGTGCTCAGGTCCGGGCGCCAGGACAGGCGGGTCGCGAGGTGCTCCCCGGTGGAGCGCGCCCGCCGCCGCGCCACACCGGCCGCCGCACCGAACAATTCGAAGTGCTCAGCAGGGGTGAGTAGATCGAGCAGTCCGCCGTCCTGCGGTACGAAACCGATCCGAGCGGTGCGCCGGACGGTTCCCGACGAGGCCCGGACGATGCCGGCGCAGATCCGTAGCAGGGTCGACTTGCCCGACCCGTTGGCGCCGACCACCGCCAGGACCTCGCCGGCACGGACGGTCAGGGAGACGTCCTCGAGTACCGTGCGTCGGCGGTAGCGCTTGCTGACGCCACTCATTGACAGCAGCACCGGACTCTGGTGAGGGGCTGGTGCCGAGGGCTCGGACCACCCATGGGGAGTGCGGCGCAGGGCGTCGACGAGGGAGTGCGCATACGCCGTGGCCGGGCCGAACAGTTCGTGCGGCTGGCGGCTGGCCTCAGCGGCCTGGTCGACGCTGTCGGCGGCGAGTCGCCCCGCCTCTGGAGGTTCCACACCCATCACCACGAGCGCCCGGGTCAAGGTGTCCGCCCAGATGCCGCCCGTCATGCCCGCTCACCCCGGGAACGCCGCGACGGCTGCCGAGCGGTCTCGAGAACGGTGTTGACGCTGGCGCTGAAAGCGTCCCACCGACCGGCCCGGTCGGCGAACTCCGCTCGCCCGGAAGCGGTCACCGCGTAGTACTTGCGCCGTGGCCCGGCGGCGGACGGCCGCCAACTGGTGTCGACGAGCCCGTCGCGTCCCAATCGAAGGAGCGCGGGGTAGAGCGTGCCGCCCGGCACTTCTCCGAAGCCCATGATCGCCAGGCGCTGGGCGAGGCCGTAGCCGTAAT